>CAXHFO010000088.1:0-6723 GCA_964015895.1 uncultured Candidatus Poseidoniales archaeon | reverse complement strand
CAGCAAGGGGAATGGCTGTAGCGCTGGAAATAAAAGTGTAAGATGGAACAATTACTTCATCCCCTTCTCCAACTCCCAATATTCGTAATGCTGCCCATAGTGAAGAAGAACCATTTTGACAAGGTGTTGCAACAAGTGCGCCACAATGTTCAGCAAATTTTTTGCCAAACTCCCGACCTTTTGGACCCTTTACCCAGTGCTTGGAATTAAGGGTTGAAACCGCCGCATCACGCATCTCATCTGTCCATGACGGGCGAGCTGTTGGAATCCTTTCCATAACATTGCGTGAGCAAGGACCATTAAGATGCTATGTTTTATCACTGTGTACTTGTGTAAGATTCATCGTGTAATTTGATGTTCAATAGTACTTCACCAAAGTCCCTAGCATAGGCGCAAATCCTTCTGATTGATTCCAACAGCCTAAACAAAAACAATTCATTCGTTGCGTTATTGTTCATTAATTGTTCTTCTAAAGCCGTAATCTCGTTTTGTGAATCCTTCAATTGGTGTCTTGCTGCCTCTATTTCATGAGAATCCTTGGTTCTAATGTTGATCATTAATTGCTTGATTGAGTGATGCCAGTTATCTATTTGTGGTAATACTAATTTCATTTTAGTCAGTGATTGAGTGTTAGAAATTAATATTAATTCTGCCATAATTAGTGCGTGGTCCATCATTCTTTCGAGACTTCTAGCTAGATTACTATACTCTACTGCTTGGTTACGTGATAGTTTTAGGCTGCTAGCAACAAAGTGAGAGTCTAATGAAATCGCAACTTGTCTTTGTACCAAATACAGTAATGCATCTACTTCCGCTTCCCGGTCATTGGCATCGTTGAGGATTTGATTTGAGTCGCCATTGATTACCGATACAATATCACGAATGATTGAGGATAGTTGAGAATACATTCTGTTGATACTTGCCGTAAGTGGCATCTCTGATGCCCTAAGAAGACAGAGTAGCTCTACCTTTGTCTCACTTTCATTCATGGTTTCAAAGCCGCGGGTATTTCGTAAAAACCGTCTAATTTGCTTGTTCAGGCCCCTTTTTTGCTGCCCCTCAAATGAGATAATTATTTTGTCAACACCAGATATATAGGCGCCCATTAGGTGATCGTGAAGGGAATCTGTGGGTAAATTAGCCGCGTTAATGGCTACCGTTCTTGTCTGGAAATTTGCTCGATTGAGTGGGGAAAGCCGTAATGCTCCGCTTGGCCGCCAATCAACTCTAACACCGTCTCTAGGGTTCAACTCCATTTCCTCAACCCAAGGTTTTGGTAGGGAAAGTGTGTAGGTTGAGCCCCCAGTAAGTTGTATTTTTCTGACATCTATACTGCCTGGACCTGTATTCATTCGTATCAGTTCATCGTAATATATACAACTATATAGATTACTTAGGCATTAGGATATAATCTGTTGTTCTATGGAGCCTATTGATGGAACCTATCACAATGATTGTCGTAGCCCTAGCGCTAATTGTATGCGCTTACATGGCGTGGAATATTGGAGCAAATGATGTTGCTAATGCAATGGGGACCTCGGTCGGTTCTCGTGCCTTAACCCTAAAACAGGCAGTGGTTATCGCAGCAATCTTCGAATTTTGTGGAGCTTTTTTCGCTGGAGATGCGGTAACTGACACTGTAAGGAAGGGGATTTTAGAAGTAGATTTTACTCAAGTAACTCCCGATATTTCACAAGATATCGCATTTGGTTTCATTGCGGCAATGATGGCTGCAGCAACCTGGTTAACAATAGCAACACGGTTTGGCCTTCCAGTTTCAACGACACATTCTATCATTGGCGGAATAATTGGAGTCGGGCTTGTTCTTGAGGTCGACCACAACACCTCTTACATCAACTGGGAAGTTGTTCAAAAAGTGGTGATGAGTTGGATTGCCAGTCCTTTGATGGGTGGACTAGTAGCATTCTTCTCTTATTGGATAATTAAGAAAACAATTTTGGATGCAGAAAATCCGGAAGGGCGGTCTTTGTGGTTGGCACCGATTTTAGCATTCCCAACTTTCTTTGTTCTTGGTCTTGCTCTGCAATTCAAAGCACTCAAGGGATTCTTTTCAAAAGCCCAATCGAATGGATGGATCAAAGACAAGGGCGAATGGTTGCCTTTCAAGCCTGAAGATGGTGGTCCAGACGGAAGTTGGAATCCATTCCTAGAAACCGCATGGTTTCCAGCGAATTCGCTGTTATTGGCGGCAATAATTGGCGCTATTGCGTCGTTTGGCCTTTACCTGGTTCTTAGAAGAATCGACATCAATGAAGAGAGTAGAGGTTTCAAAGGTGTTGAAAGAATCTTCGTCTGGTTACAAATTATTACCGCTGCCTATGTTGCATTCGCACACGGTGCAAACGACCGTTCTAACGCAATTGGTCCTATGGCTGCTGTTTGGCAGGTATTATCCAATGATACTGGAATGTTGATGGAGAAGGCTCCAATTCCATTGTGGCTGGTCTTACTGGGTTCAGCAGGGATTGCAATTGGTGTAATGACTTGGGGGTGGAGAGTTATGGAGACTATCGGTAAGAAAATTACTGAAATCACTCCAACAAGAGGATTTGCCGCAGAATTTGGTGCCGCAACAACAATAATGATTTTCTCAATGCCGTTCCTAGCAGTACCGGTATCAACAACCCATACTTTGGTTGGGGCAGTTGTTGGAGTAGGGCTTGCTGGGGGAGCTAAAGCAGTTGATTTCCGAGTGTTTGGCAAGATTGCCGCATCATGGGTTGCTAGTGTACCGGTTGCGGCTTTTGGAGCCGCGACAATTTACGTCATATCTGGTGGAGATAATCTAAAAATGATAATTCTGCTTCCAATAGCATTCATCGCAGTTGCGACCGTTGTGTGGCAAACCCGAGATGGTGAGATATACGTCGAAGAGGCACTATCTGATGCAGGGAAGAGCGAACAAAAAGCAGCAACACCTTTCGAACTATTCCATGATCACGCTGAAGCGGTTGAAGTTACCGTAGGGCACATGCTAACTGCGGTTAACAAGGCAGCAGATGGTAAGGACGCTAGCAAGGAAATTAAAGCGACAATCGACGCTGAATTAGATGCAGATAATATCAAGGCAGAATTACGCAGGAGAATGTCGGGGCAAGATATCAGATTGATGGTATCTATGGATGATTTCTTACATATGCTAACTCGTCAAGACCGCATTGCCGACTATGCACAGAATGTTGCTGAGCAAATAAGTTTCAGAGAATTGTACCAAGACAAAACAGCCAGAAAGATGCTAAAGGAAATGGCGGAGGTCGTTTCAGAGACTGTTTCTGTGTATAAGGAAACAGCCGAAGCAATGCGTGATCTATCTATTGGCGGAGAAACAAAGGCTGCTAAAGCAAAGGTTGCAGGATTGATTAAACAAGTCAATTTGAAAGAACATGAAGCTGATGAAGTTGAAGCAAAAGCTGCTGCACACGTTTTCTCTACTGGAGACGATGACGCACTTGCGGCAATGCATATGTATCGGGTTCTGCAAAGAATGGATGATGTTGCTAACGCATGTGAGAAAGCGGCTAATGCTTTCTTACCTAGCCTATCTAAGTAAGGCGGATATTCATCTAAGGCACCTTTATACGGTTCACCTAGAGTAAAACCTCCGTACCTTTGAAGACCTCTAGCGCCGTTGCCTATGTTAATGGTGTCCGATGATGGGGCATCTGACTCCAATGGTTTGGGGGCAGGTGTGGACGAGAAAGACGGTGGTCTAGCTCGTATCATTGGCGATATTTTTTCCGCTGATTCAGCAATGGTTGAGTCTAGTAAACCAAAATCCAACTTTAAGCCCAAAGGCATGTTTCTTGGCCATCGGCGGGACAATCAGCAACCGATTGACATCCCCCCACAGGTGCTTGCTAGACACGCAGCAATGCTCGGTTCAACCGGCTCTGGAAAAACTGTTATGGCAAAGGCGTTAATTGAAGAGGCGGCAATTGCTAAAATCCCATCGCTAATCATCGACCCACAAGGAGATTTGGCTAGACTTGCACTAGGAATTGATGAACAGGACCTAATCGACCAAGACGGTGATGTGGCAAGAGCAAGACAACTGCTTGATATGTGTGAAGTCCGCATTTGGACGCCGCTACGAAGTAAAGGTCTGCCATTGTGTATTGATCCATTTAGAGCCCCTCCAGCAGACTTAGACCCTGAAGAAGCGATTACTGCTTGGGATATGGTTGCTGCTGGGTTTACCAGCCTTGCTGGCTATGATGTTGAAAAAGCCCAAGGTAAAGTCATCAAACCATTCCTGTATGAAGTGTTAGTTGAAGGCACTAAACTTGGCCTTGATGTTGGTGATTTTAGAGCCCTAGCAAAGGTTGTACGTGAGCCGCATCACGAATTTATCCGCCAATTATACCCGCAGTGTTTTGTTGAGGAAGATGAAGAAGACAAATTGGATGTGCCAACTTGGGAAGAAGTGATGATTGAATTTGGTCTGCCAGACTTTGAAGAACGCTTACCGAAAACAACTCGAAATGACCTAGCCCGTAGGCTCTCAGCCTTCTCTTCTGGAGTAAACCAGCTGCTGTTTTCTAATGGCGTTCCTATCGATATTGATTCGTTTGTTGAACCGGCAATACCGGGTAAAGTTCCGTTGAATATTGTCTACCTAAATACCATTCAGGATGAGGCGCAGAAGCAGTATTTCGTGCAAGAATTGTCCCGTGAATTATACGATTGGATGTTAACCCAGCAACCAGCAGATGGGGAATTAAAACTGCTATTTTTCATGGATGAAGTAGCACCTTATTTGCCACCTCATCCAAGAAACCCTCCTGCTAAAGACCTCATTAAACTGATTTTCAAACAGGCAAGAAAATATGGTGTAGCGTGCGTTTTAGCAACACAAAATGTCAGCGATGTTGATTACAAGATTCTTGCCCAAGCTAATACTACCTTCATCGGCAGATTCACTCAACCACAAGATGTTGAGAAGGTAAGGCACCTGCTGAAGGAAAGTGGTGGCGACCAAGACTTGGTTGCACAACTGCCGACTTTGGGCCCTGGACAATTCCAAATGGTTGCTCCAGACGTAGACCCGGCGCCAGTGCCGATTCAATGCCGGTGGTTGTATACCGACCACGGCGCACCACTAAACGAAGACCAAGTTGAAGACATAATGTCAGAGGAAATCAGAGCATGGGCTAAGACTCGCTCGTCTGGCAAAAGCAAGAACCGAGGTGCTGGGGCGGCAAAAGCCGCAAGTCGTGGATCTTCGTGGAACAAATCAGATCTAAAGGATGAAATTGGCCTAGTGGAGGCTGCTAGAGTTAAATCGATTGGCGGGATGACTGCTGCTGCCCACGGAGTTGTTGATGATTCGGCATTTGAAGTTCGACTAATGGGGGGTCTTGCGGTGCTCAAAGATGGGCGAGACCCGTTGTATACTATGCAGGCGGCAGCAAATACCGCTTCAGTAATCGCCCTTGGCTGGACTTTAGTTGCGTTAATGTTAGCCTGGCGTGACCGAGATTTGGATTGGTGGTGGATACTTGCTGGAGTTGGTATTTCAGCAATTACTGGACTGGTTATTGCGCTTGAAGGATTACTTTCACACGATACTGAATTACTCAGAAAATTAACTAAATTCGCTAGAACGTTTCAACTATTTCTAGTCGCGTGGTTATGGATTCTAGTCCTATGGTCTGAATTTGGTGGCCTAAACCTTAGAGGCGGCCAGCCATTGCTAGAGGTCGTTGTTGTGTGGGTATCGATCTTTGCGATAATTGAGTTTGTCAATCGATTTAGACTTGGCAACATTAGATGGAATGGTGGTAGTGCCTTAGACAAGATTGTTGGTTTTTCAGCGGTGCTCACTGGGGCACAGATTACCGAAATGAAATCTAATTCAAGTCAAATAATGGCTGGATTAAGGCTTGCAGTTCACTGTTTCACCCTAGTATGGCTGTGCATATTACTCACTCTATCAGGCGGCTTACTTCCTGAAACAAGTACCATTTCTTCTAATTGGGGCAGACCAACTCTATGGTTAACTTCGCTGTATGGCCTAATTGTGGTTAGTGAATTATGGTTGAGGGCCAGAGGTCGAATGCCTGCTGAATACTGATTTTTGATTGGAAAAGCCCCTTTGATGGTTATTCATTTATATACTGTCTGCTAAACTCATTAGCCATGCAACCACAAGATGCACAAATGATGGGCCAAGTGGCCCCAGCCGGAGCCATGGGCCAACAAGTGATTATCGTACAGAATAAAAGCGGTGGACCGAAGGTTTTCGGTATCATAGCAATTCTTCTTGGTGGATTAGGGCTATTAGGCGGTCTTATGACCTTTGGAGACGACACTGACTATTTATCTGGAACAGGAGTAATGGTTTTCTATCTCACCACTTTGATGAGTGTGGCAAGTTCTGCAGTATTCGTATGGGCTGGTGTCCTTCTAATGAAATACAAAAGGAAAGGTGTCTGGATCGGATTTGGTGCAGTCGGATTATCTGTTGCTTCTAGCCTGGTAAATACCCTTTACATTGCCAGTGAATTCCAAGATGCTTTTGGAGATGATGCTGGTGGTTTTGTAGCCCAACTAGGATTAATTTTCACTGGTGTACAAGCTATCTGCTGTAGTATGGTAATTGCTCTTCCTCTATTGATGAACGGCGCTGACCTTGAGTGAGCAGTAAACCGTTGCATTGAGTTGGTCGTCCTCTGAGGATGTGTTGATATATCCGCTTAATTA
>CAXHFO010000087.1:0-6761 GCA_964015895.1 uncultured Candidatus Poseidoniales archaeon | reverse complement strand
AGGTCCAGAAACTGGTTTCAATGGAGTGTTAATGTTTGGCATGTTCCTTGCTGTCGTCCTTCTAATGAACGAGGGTGCTAAAGGAATGTGGCGTATGATGATTCCAGTAATAATTGGATTCTCCGCACTAACCGCATCAATTTGGATACATGGCGATTTCACTGATGCCAGTGAAACTCCAAAATACGCTACTCTGATAACCACCGCACTGTATACCGCGGCATATTTCCTACTACGAGATGAAGGAGTCAATGATGGCCTGAGTGACTATAAACCAGGAATAAATGTTAAAGATAAGTTTGCGTTGGTAGCCTTGGGAATCTTGGTTTTAACCGGTCTGTTTTATTCTCTGCGAATGATTTTCACCCCTGACAGTGTTATCGCTGATAACTTTGATACAGTAATTCCAGGCATGGCCAACGGAATGGGCACACCGTCTGATGCGACGGTTGCTGTATCCGGAAGTCTGATTCTGGTTTACACACTGTGGGCAGGTTTGGTTCTCACTGAGGGAGCATCTGGAAAGTGGACTATTATTCACCCTTCCATGTTTGCTTTCATGACAGTAGTTATCGCGACCTATGTCGGTCTTATTGTTGGTAACGCAAGAAATGATAGTGATTTACAGCAGATGGATGCAGCAACTGGTGCAGTAGTAATGTTGCTAACAATGCTCGCCTACTTTAGACTTCGAGATGAAGGAATGGAAGACAATATGACAATCAACGGTGAGCCAGTTACGGATGGACATCTGATGTCAAAGATGTTGCCAGCATTCGGGCTAATTGTTGGTTCAGTTCTCGCAATTAACGGTCTAATGTTCTGATAGTAATCCTATTGAACAGCAGCAGTTAGGCTCAGTCATGCGCAGTAAGGCAATATTGCTAACTTTACTCATGGTGACCATGTCTTTGTCGGGTTGTTTTGGTGAGGATGAAATCATCGAAGAGCCAGAAGTAATTATCGAGGAAAGTCCCCGAGTATTTGTGACCGATAAGACGGGCAATTCAGTTGATATTCAACCGATAGAGATGACTTTTCATTTCAGTGATGTTGGGGAAACTGGCAAGGAACCAAGCATTGGTGTAACCTCAAGCGGCTGTATCTTCTTTATCGCCATGGAGAAAGTCATGCGTTCATGTGATGCGGGTGAAACTTGGGAAGAAACCCAAGACCCAGTTCAGTGTTCACCGACAACTAGCGACCCGTATGGCTGGGTGGATACAATTACTGATCGTGTGTTCAATGTTCAGATGATTGGGCTAGAAACCTCCTGGATTTGTTGGAGTGATGATGACGGGCAGACTTGGTTAGGTAATCCGCACGATTCAGGAACTACTCCAATTAACGACCACATCAAGTTAGCTACCGGTCCATGGACAACTGCTGGTTACGGGGCACTTGGCCAAATAACCGGAAGCACAATCTATGAAACGGCGGTATACTATTGTTACAATAAACTAGCAGGAATATTTTGCTTCACCAGTTTTGACGGTGGTGCAACATTCGAGGCAGGTGGACAAATTATTGGTCTGGCAACTACCAATGGTGGCCTGCATGGGGCAATTTCAACAGCTCCAGATGGCACAGTTTACGTGACACCTCGAGTTGAGACACCATCGGTAATCGTATCGAAAGACAATGGTTTTACCTGGTTTGAACGCACCATGGGCGAGGATGTCGGCACACCTTACCCGCGCAAGAATTCAGAGATATCTACCGACACCGAATCAAATGCTTACCATATTTGGACTGGTGGTGACGAGGGAGTTTACATGTCCCGGTCTACCGATTCAGGCGAGACTTGGGAACAAGAGAGTATTCGTATTTCGCCAGCAGGAGTCATCTCGACAGTATTTCCACAAACCGATGCTGGTGATCCTGGCAGGATTGCCGTGACTTACCTTGGTAGTGAGAATATAGAAATGCTCAACGAGTCAAACATCGACGG
This sequence comes from uncultured Candidatus Poseidoniales archaeon, assembly GCA_964015895.1. Classification (GTDB taxonomy): domain Archaea; phylum Thermoplasmatota; class Poseidoniia; order Poseidoniales; family Poseidoniaceae; genus MGIIa-L1. Next base: position 4,810 of record CAXHFO010000087.1, on the reverse strand, counting down.
CAGTCCATGGGATGGCAATGCTCACTATGCACCAAATAACGCGACTTACCACCTATACATTACTTACAGCCTTAATGCCCTAGATGACAATCCAATTTTCCATACTTACCGCGTAACAGATGACCCAGTTCAAGTAGGTTCAATCTGTTTGAACTCAGGTGACTGCCGTGACATTGGTGGCTCAAATCGTAATCTTTTGGATTTCAACGATTTACACATTGACAGTGAGGGACGTGTCTATGTGGCTTTTGCCGATGGCTGTACGGGCAATTGTGCGACTAGTAACAATTCTAGCGCAGAGGATTCACGCGATGGACTTGGCTCAATGTACTATCTTGCGGGGGGCCCGAGTTTGCTAGTTGAATATGGCGACTTATCACCGCTTATTGCCGTAGATTCAGACATGTAATTTCAGGATGATTTATCATCCAGCATTACCGATAAACAATTATGACGAATTGTAATGTTAAGCAGCCTGTGCTGTTGTATTGAGATCTAAGCGCATTGATTGTACGAGTAGCTTAAACTCAATCCTCGCCTTAGCAATTCTTATTTTACATTGCTTGATTTTAATCTTGTGAGCCTCTTTTACCGCTTTCCAATTGGTTTTAGTTTGTGATTTTTTAGAATCTTTAGCCAATCGGTACTCTTTTCTTCGCTCAATTAGATCGGTAAAACCCTTACGTAATTGAGTAACACATTCAGAAAATCGTTCTTGAAATTTGTTATCAATTAGGTTGCCATCGGCTTTTCTCTCAAATGTTCTTTTCATTCTTCGTGCTTCAATTGATTTAGCGGGCATCTTGTGCAAATCGCTGGTTAAGCCAACCCAAGAGGCTGATTTAATCAGCCATTTGGAAGGGTCCCAATGGTACCATTTGTGACCATTACGATAGTCAGCTTGGAAGGTGTGATGGAAATTGTGGTATCCTTCTCCAAAGGTAAAGAATGATAATAATGGTGAATCTTTCGAAGTATTCTCAGTCGAATATGGTTGACTTCCCCATGTGTGTGCTGCTGAATTTATTAAGAAAGTTGCATGGTGAACCACTACCACTCTTAGAAACCCGCCATACACTAGACCGCCTAAAAATCCGTGAATATTACCAAGCCAAGCATAGCCGACCAGTCCAGGCAGTAGAATGCCAAACAAAAAGCCAATTTTGAATATGTGGCGGTCTTGCCATGCGAGGATTTTATCTGATTGTAAGTCTTTGACATTTTCGACAATTTCCTCACCCTCATCGACCATAACCCATCCGATATGAGCCCAGAAAAACCCTTTAGTGACTGAATAAGGGTCCTCTTCTTCATCAGTCTTGCGATGATGTCGGCGATGGTCACTACACCATTTTATTGCTGAGTTTTGAAATGCTGCCGCGCCAAATAGGGCGTAAAATAATCGCAGTGGCCACGCACCTTTGTGAGTACGATGACTGAACAAGCGATGATAGCCGGCAGTGATTGATAATCCAGAGGCGAGATAAAAGAATACAAATATGACTGGTTCAAACCAACTGATACCATAATTTGCCGAATAGAAAATTAGCGAGGTTAGGGCGAGAATCGGCATACCAACAAGGAACGCGGTGTTTACGATGTTGATGTTTGAAGGGTACGCAATATGCTCCGACATAAACCAACCTTGTTTGCATAGTGTTTGAGGTTATGTCTTATTTATTCTAACATTAGTGTGATTTGCAACACTTGGTATCAACGCCGTAACCTCCGAGTCAAGTAATCGGTTATTTCATTAATCGAATCGTTAGTTTACCAGCATGTCCAGTGGTTTGGTTGTTAATAGATCAATGCCACAAGTGGTAATTTTGGCAGGAGGTTTGGGTACCAGACTTGGTAAGTTAACCGAATCAACGCCTAAATCACTGATTAATGTCGACAATAAACCGATAATAACTCATATTTTAGACTGGATTGCCAGTCAAGGTTGTAGTAGAGCATTACTCTTGACAGGACATCTAGGAATAATGTTTGATGACTACCAGCATGATGGAATCGAATTAACAGTGGTAAAAGAGGTAAGTCCACTAGGTACCGGTGGTGCTTTGTGGAATGCTGTGGACTACTTAGAGGATGAATTTATCTTACTTTGGGGTGACGATTTTCATCCAATTGACTATCATAACTTATTACAAACTCATCAAAGTGGCCAAGACCTACTCACCATGACGGTAACCCAGTCACATGATACGATGAATTTACAGCATCAAGACGGTTTTGTGGTACAGTATGATAAAACCCAATCAACTGATTTTTTCAATGGTTATGAAGCAGGAACTAGTGTGGTAAGTAAACGGTTGGTAATACTATTTGGTCGAGATAATAAATGGAGTTGGGAGAACACGGTTTATCCTGCGCTTGCGGGTAAAATAAAGGCACATTATGATGATACTAAATTCTGGGACATGGGCACGCCTGAGCGCCTTGACAAATTATCCCAATTCTTCAAGCAACGGCGCTCTTGAACTTACCACAGGCAAGTAATTTGGTAATACAGCCTCACTGTCAACTAGCACCAAGATCATGCCACCAAATCCGCCACCCATCATTCTAGCTCCAAGTACTCCGTTGGTTTGTTGCAGCTTCTCGACTAACCTGTCTACTTCTGGTATGCTTACCCCTAATTGTTTGAGAGAATTATGTGATTGATTGAGTAATTTACCAAGAGTTTCCGGTTTGGCACCAATGGCTTGTTTTACCCGACGGTTTTCGGTAACGACGTGCTGCATTAGGAAATCATTATCTGAGTTATAATTCATCTCTGATAATTTTCTGTCAATATTTGAGTCGACTAATTTAAACATCCAGTTCTTTGGTAAATCAATGTACTCAACCTCCATTGTTGAAAAGTCAATCATGCTGCATTGTTGGCTTTTAGCAAACATTATTGCCATTTGGTCGAGCAGTCCACATGGGGTTTTGAGGACTTCATGCTCGAGAAATTGGGCTTTTTTACAAGCCTCAAGTGGGTCAATGTTTCCATATTTACCGAGGATAATTGCTAGGCAAAGAGCGGCAGATGAGGACATGCCTTTGCCTTGAGCAATTTCACTTATGACGGTTAAATCAGCCGGTGGCCCGTCGACTGCTTGCCACAAAGCAATGACAGTATCGTCACCAGAATATCCAGTTTCTCGACTTTTTATTGTCAAAATCAAATACCTGTCAATGGCAAAGGGCAGAGCAAGACCTTGTCGGTAATCGGTATGCTCACCGATGATATTGACCCTTGCTGGGACAGTAACTCGGCGATGCATAGCAAGTGGTCAGTAAACTGCTATATTGCTTAATTGGCAGATTATTTTTCCTCGATTACAAACATGTCATAGGTGTGAATACCTTTGCCTTGTTGCCAAATTCTTTTGAATTCAAATCTCAAAAGCATGGAGAATAATCGACGTATGGTATTAATTGATAATATTAGATAAGTGTATGACCCTGGCCATTTTTTGACCGTAAAACCAAGATCTCTGAGCACTTTTGCCATTGCCGGATTCTTAGTGCAACACAAAATCTTGTCACAAGTTATACTCTCCAATGCCTTTTTGATTAACTCCTTGCCTTTACCTTGCCCGCGATACTTTGCATCAACTAGGACGGTTGAAATCTCCATATGGCGGCCAACCATGCGCATTTCTGCATAAGCGATTAATTGTTCACCGTGGTATAATTTGACACAATTTCCAGCTAGATATCTAGCTTCTCGACGTCTACTGGTTGGCGGACGAACCTCCAGTTCTGCAGACAATGTTGAGAGAAGCCATTCGACATCGTCCATATCCGTAGCACATCCACCGATGATAAAGGGCTTATGCCGACGTTACTTTTTGTTACGAATCGACCAATTCTTGCGCGGTAATCCTTCCAAAGCAACACCGGTAAGGCCGCCCCAGATATATGGTTCATCAATTTCTAGATACAGTACAATCAACATAGTGATGGCTGCTAAAATCCAATGATGAACCCACAGGCCTTTGAATTTCAGATGAATTTTAGTATTCTCGGTAACATATCTAACTAAAGCATAAGCAATAATTAGGGAGAGTGAATAATAGGCATAGTCCATTTTATCACTTCACAATGGAATATTGCAAGACGGGCAAAACTTCCATTCAGGTTGGAGTTCTACATTACAATTTCGACATATCTGAGGTTGATTCTGCTTGCCCATGATGACTGAATCTTTGACCACTGAATCGCCAATTTGTCCGATTTGTACTACTGGCTTATCATTTTCCAAGTATGTCTGTCTTATTCTTCCAGCCTCAGCAAACAGGCCAGCCTTTTGATATAATTCAGCGGCTTTTTCAAAGTCTCTTGCTAACTCGAGGTTGTTCGCTTCCGCAGCCAACTTGTTAATTTCATCCATTGAAGGTGCCCCGCCTTGTTGCGGTTTAGGCTGTTGATTAGATTGTTGATTAGTTTGCTGAGTTGGTACGGGAGCACGAGCCTTCTGCGTTGGCATTGTCCCCCCAAAGCCAGTTTTGACTACTGCACCAGTTTGTATCACTTGAGTTCTGCCTTGAACCACTTGTGCTTGTGGAACAAAGCCTTGTTGAACAACGACGGTTTTCGTTGCCGGTTTACTCACTAGCGATGCAACAATTAACATTATTACTCCACCACAGCAAAACAGACTGCCAATTCCTACAACAAGGTCACTGCTATCCCTCTGTTCACGTAAATCACGACATTCCTCTGACACTTCTCCGGTGAAAATTTCTTCATCATCACACTGATCTAATTCATCTATATCAGGTTCCATTGCCACTCCTACTGCACTGAAAAATAA
>CAXHFO010000086.1:0-6921 GCA_964015895.1 uncultured Candidatus Poseidoniales archaeon | reverse complement strand
GGCAAGCAAGGCAGGTAGTCATAAAATCAGAAAATTCTCCTACGTGTCCACTTGCTTCCAAGACTTCGTATGGAGTGATTGTTGGTGATGAGATTTCCACTATGTTGCCCAGCGAAGTCCAATGCTCTAGCCATAATTGGTTAACTCTAGTTCTCAAGCGCCCACCGTTTGGACCAAAGTCATAGAGACCTTTGGCACCACCATGGATTTCAAATGCGGGCAGAATAAATCCTCTTCTCTTTAGCATACCAGACATTCGTTCTAGCCTGCTACTAACATCATTAGCCATGTCAACCCCAACCACTCGTAGAGTGTCATACCTTTGAAATTGACCGTTGTTTTTTGCGTAATATGTATCAATACGCATGGTTAAGAATAACAAGGCGCACGCAAACCCATGGGACAAAGTTATGATTATGACGCAATCGTAATTGGAGGAGGACCCGCAGGTAGCACAGTGGCAAGATATGCTGCAGAGGCGGGCATAAGTGTTCTTGTTTTAGATGCTCGTAGTTCAATTGGCAGCCCACTCCAATGTGGTGAGTTAGTTCCAACCAATGATGAAATGCGCAGATTATGCCCAGACGTTCCTGAAATGGACGATTTATTCCAAACCCCAGAACACGCAATATCTCGTAGGTGTGATACAATGAATATTATTACACCATCTGGAAAATCATTGTCTTATAATTTTGAAGGACTCATTCTAAACCGAGTAGCACACGATGAAGAATTAGTCTTAATGGCAAAGCAAGCTGGTGCCAATTATTTAGTTGATTCATTTGTTAAAGATATTGAAGGTAATACCGTTACTTTAAGGAATGGAAAATCTATCACTGCTAAGGTAATTGTGGGCGCTGGAGGACATAAAGATCCTGTTAGGAGAAAGTTCTGGTCTGAAAAGTCAGTGAATATTCCAGTCAAATTTCAACTAAAAGATGGTGATTATGGTGATGCTGTGGAACTACATTTTGGCTCAATGGCTCCCGGTGGCTATGCTTGGATGTTCCCGAAATCTTCTGGTGCAAACATTGGCATAGGAATTCAAAAAAGTTTTGCAAAAGGAGTTCCTTTCAATAAGTATGCTGCTAATTTCATTGACCAATATGAGGGCGAAACTACTTTCAAAGGTGCTGGTGCCTTACCAATGTCGGGTACCATCAAAACTTTTGTCAAAGGTAATTATCTCTTAGTTGGAGATTCAGCAGGAATGGTGTTACCTTCTAATGGTGCAGGAATTACTATTGCCATGGTTGGTGGAAGAATAGCCGGACAAGTTATTGCAGACCATATTAAGAACAATACCGATTTGTCAAATTATGAGAAAATTTGGAAAAAACAAATGGGTAAAGTAATGAAAAATTCGAAACGATCTTTCAAAATTGGCAGTATAATGTTTAGGATGCCAGACAGACTACTAGATTTATTTTTCAATAGGTTAACAAAAGGAATTGTATGGCGAGCAGTGACTTGCCGTAGAATGTTTTTCTTATTCTAATCCCCGGCTATTACTATTAGTGCTGAATCAAGTAAATAGACAATTAAAGGCGAAGTTTTCAAGTAGTTGTTGCATTCACTGTGAACCACTGGGATAGTGTAAATAAAATGGTAGACATAGAATACCTAGATAATCCTCAGGATACTGAGAATTTACTAGAGATGCTGTGCCCTCCAGTTAGAAACTGGTTCAAGGATAAATTCCCAGATTTCACTAGACCACAAAAATTGGCTATCCCAGCAATTATGGATAGGAAGCACTTACTACTTTGCTCCCCAACTGGGTCCGGTAAAACCCTAACAGCATTTTTGACCATCATCGACAAACTAGTTAGGCTTGCACTGGATGGAAAGTTGGAGAAAAAAGTCCATTGCGCTTATATCTCTCCCATCAAAGCACTTGCTAATGACATCCAGAGAAATTTAATTGGGCCACTTACTGAAATTTCTGAGCGATATCTACCAGATCGTGCTCAAGAAATAAAAGTAGGATTAAGGACAGGTGATACCCCTCAATCAGAAAGACAGAGAATGCTAAAACATCCACCACATATTTTGATAACTACCCCTGAAAGTTTAGCCATAGCAATTACATCTCCCCGTTTCCAACCGATTGTTAGTGAACTAGAATACATGATTATTGACGAATTACACTCTTTAGTTCCCACTAAAAGAGGAGTCCATCTTGGTCTTACCCTGTCATACTTGGATACATTACTAAAGACTCCAGTTCAAAGAATTGGTATTTCAGCGACTATGGAACCCTTGGAAAAAGTTGCTGAATATCTAGTCTCTAGCGATGATAAAGAGTCACGTAGTGGTGAAAGTAAAGTAAGCATAGCTAAAGTATCTGGCGCAAGAGAACTAGATTTAGACATAATAATTCCAGATAATAGATTCAGTGATTTGTCTGTGATGAAGGTTTTAGAGAAAAATATCGATGTAATTGCTGACTTGATATCGGCTCACACCACAACATTAGTATTTGCCAACACTAGAAAAATGACTGAAACATTAGTTCAACGATTACGACCTCATCTTGGTGAGTTAATCGCTGGTCACCACGGTTCAATGGATAAGAAAATTCGCCTCGATGTTGAAAAGAAATTAAAACACGGTCATTTGAGAGCTGTTGTTACATCTTCCTCACTTGAGATGGGAATTGACATTGGTTCTGTTGATTTAGTAATACAAGTGGGCAGCCCTGGAGACATTGCTACCGCATTACAAAGAATTGGTCGGGCAGGTCACCATGTTGGCGGTATACCAAGAGCGAGATTCTTACCAACAAGTGTTGATGATTTGATAGAACTTGCTGCGTTACAATCAGCTATCCAAAAGGGAGAAATGGATATCTTACATTTCCCAGAAAATAGCCTTGATGTAGTTGCTCAATTTATGATTGGTTTAGTTATTATCAATCAATTGGATATTGATGAAGCATATGAAGTGATAGTCAATGCTTGGTCATATAGAAATTTTGAATACGATGATTTTATTGAAGTTCTCGATATGCTTGAAGAAGAAAGAAGGGTTTGGGTTGATTGGGAAGAGAACATTTACGGTAAGCGTGGTTATTCAAGAATGATTTACTATACAAATATCGGAACAATTGCTCCTGATAATTCGTACCTAGTATTCAATGCTGAAGGTTCAGTGCTTGGTCAATTGAGTGGCTCTTTCGTTTCAAATCTGCGCGGTGGGGATGTGATCTTACTTGGTGGCTCAACATACCGAGTTACAAATATTCAAGGCACTAGAGTAAACGTAACAGCAGTTACTGGTTATCGTCCAACAGTTCCATCCTGGTCTGGAGAGGCAAGGTCTCGTTCACGAGAATTATCCACTGCATTACTCGATCTTATTGGTCATTGCATAGTTGCTCTTAGAAAAGAAATTGATCCAAGAATGATATTATGTGATGCTTATGGATTGTCAAATATTGTCGCCAATGCAATTGCTCGTCATTTGGAGGAGCACTCGATTGATTCCTTCCAAGTACCTGATCCTAATCGAATTCTAGTTGAGCAAATAATCAGTAGTGGTCATCCAACCTACATGATTACTACATGCCGCGGTAGAGGATTCAACACTGCTCTTGGTTATTTCTTAGCAGGACTGGCTGAAAGTAAAGGAATAAGTGTGATTGAGATGTCATTTGATGAAAATGGCTTATTGCTTAGAACCTCGCAAGAAATTGAACCAAGAGAAATGTATGATTCATTCAAAAATCAAAACCATATCGAAGTCATCGAGCGATACATCATCAGTACGCAAATATTTTCCAAGAGATTCAAAGAAGTAGCAGGACGCTCCCTAATCATTCCAAAAAGAATCGGTGCAGATGAAATTAGTCCTCAACAATTTCAGCAAAAAGCCGATGCTTTGCTGAATAAACATCGAACTATTGAAGACAGTCTGCTAATGAGGGAAGCGAAAAATGAGATAATGTTTGGCGACATTGATCTCAACAGCTTGAATGATTTTCTAAGTTTATGTGTTCAAGGAGAAGCACGAATTGTTCATCAAAAAATGACTATACCTTCTAGACTTGGAATGTCATTGTTCATGTCAGCCTTTGAAGATTTAATGTCGATGAAGACTAGAGCGTTTTTGGTTAAGGATATCGACCCCACAATATTGCAGAGATTACTTGGAACAAGATCTTTAGCAACTGAATTATCAGCTCAAGAGTTAACCAATTATTACCTTAACAAAGCCCCAATTCCAAAAAATCCAGTAGAATTATTAAAATTGATGTCTCAAGGAGGTGGATTGGATAAATCATTCAAAAATCCGCTATACAAAGAAAAACTACAGGATATCGATCTCGAAATTTTGAGTGGTTGGGTAGAATCATTATGTCAAAATGGTGATATAGTCAAGATTAGAAATACCGGCTCAACTGAGTTAGATGAAAAATGGTTTACTCCTTACATGGCAGAGATTCATGGAACCTTAGGCTGCCTAGCTTCCAATGGTGGTAAAGATGCTAAGGACCTTAGAGAATTACACGTTGATGGATTACAATACCAGATTGCGGTAGAATACGACGGTCTAAAACCCACAAAATGGAAAGATATGAAAGTAAGCGATCCACATGTTGCTATGCGTGTTAAGATAATCGAAATGTTAGGTAGTGAAGGTCCTAAAATGGTCGATGAGATTGAACATCGATTGCCATTTTCAAAAACATTAGTTGACCGGATTTTACTAGAGTTGGAATCGAGAAATGTCATCTCTGTGGGCTTTTACAAACAAACTGATGATGCTGAATACATCTTGAAAATAGATGAACACAGACTAACTGGGGGCGAGGAAGAGGTTGTTGAATACCGTTGGGTTCAAAATATGGTTTTCGATAAATCATTCGCCCAATATGATGATGGTTTTTCTGCATTTGATTCTCACGTAATATTCCAAAAACAACAAGAATTAATGTACCGAGTAGGAGAATTTAGATTTAAAGATTGGAAAGATCTCCAAATGGATTCTGATGTGATAATGGGCAGGTTGCTCCATAATAGAATAGGTTATACCACGAAAAAGAATATTCCAATGCTTCTTGGACTAAAACCTGAACCTTGGATTGGTGCAATGGAGGAGCAATTATTGCAAAAAATACCGCCTGGTTTGAATGTAACAAGACAAGAAATTATGCAGGATTTTCCCAAAGGTGATGAGTTTAAATCTTTACACAGAGATTTGAAGAGAGCACTGGATAATTTGGAACGTCAAATGTTAGTGGTAAAACAATTTGAAGATGTTATTGGAAGACGAAGAAAGTTATCATTATTCCATCGGGTTTTGGGTGTTTATAAGCCGATGAGTTTCGAAGATTCATTGGTGGATGTTGTCAAAAGGTTAGGTCCAATCAAATCCCATACATTGAGATTCTTTGTCACTAGATCTTATGAAGATCTGACCATTGCTTTGATGAATCTGGAGAAATCAGGCAGAATTGCCAAGGTTGTTTCCTTGGTACCTGAACCTGAAGCCTTCTATTGTATGCCAAACGAAGTAGACAAATTAAGTAGGGCCAGCAGAGAAGATACGGAACTGAGAATTTTAACCCAATCAGACCCATATGTGTCGAGATTCATTTGGGAAGTAAGAAGTATTTTGGATCGTGGTTGGTATCTTCCGGTATTCAAAGGAGTTGACCCTATTGGTAAGGTTTTGATGTTCAAAGTCAATGATTATCTTGAGGTCAAAGACTTACATATCCCGAATGCGTATATCGAAGAATTTTGCGAGGCTTTCTCTGTCTTATTAGACAACCACTCCGACCAGTTAGTAGATGTTGCAGTGTTAACAAATTTCAATAGTGAGCCGGTATCCCAACTAGAACCAGAAACTAGAAAATATCTCGAGAATATTGGCTTTAAGTTGACTGGAGAACGAATGATTCGTGGTGGAATAGTTGACCCGCAACCAAGAGAAATTGCCGAGAGAGCCCTTTTCCACCGTCATTTCCTTCATCAAAATACACGATTAGAAAATGAAGTAATTGCTATGAAAAAGATTCCTGAAGTACGGGATGATTTTGCTCTAAGAGGGCGATGTGAAGTTTACCGAGCAGACTTGAAGAGTATGGCTAGTGCAAATAGATTACACCAAGGAGTCAATCTAAGAGGGCATCAAGTTTGGGCTACATATGAGCATTTTCAAGACCTTCAAGTCATTAGAGGGGAGCCAGCAGATGAAGACCTTTTGGACATAGTAGACTTTTTCTCAACTAATTCTGACCCAAATATATTCAAAGAAAGACATGCTCTATCTCAGTCTGAATTCCGTAAACTAGTCCAGCCACTAATTAGGACTGGGCATATAGTCCAAGACTTCAGGGGCGGATTTAGAACGGTAAAACCTAACCAAACCTTGGATCGAGTGGAACTCAGAAAGGAATACTTGAGGAAAATGATTACAGACTACCCAATTATTACGCTTAAACAATTTATGCGATTAGCAGGAACACCATTCAAACCAGAGGAAATTAAGTCAGTACTAAACGAATTCGAACAAGATGGAACACTGATTAAAGGATTCTTAATTGAAGATTTACACGAAGTTTGTTGGGGTAGAAAAGAGTTACTAGAAGAGGCAAAAGATATCAAGCCAATACGAGATTTTGTCTTACCACCAAGTGATCCAATAGCACCTTATTTCGCTGATGTAATGAAGGAGAGATTTGGGTTCGGTTCTGCATACTTAGTGTTCAAAAATGCCGAGCCAGTAGCTGCTTTCAAAGCTAATACTAGAAACAAAATAATCGAAGTTAAAGATTATGAAGGTTCAGAAAAAGGTTGGAGAATAGTCAAAGAATTTGCCTGGGAGCATCAAATGCCGCTGGAGACAGAACTAAGAATTGGTGGCAAAAAAATGAAGCGATAGACCGCAATCAGTCAACCACTAGTTTTTAAT
>CAXHFO010000085.1:0-6927 GCA_964015895.1 uncultured Candidatus Poseidoniales archaeon | reverse complement strand
CCCAGAGACCAGTTACCAGAATATGCACTACTGTCTAGAACTGAAAATCCTGCTAATTCCCATCTTAGAGCATCGGGAATAAGGTTGTAGATATTTTCATCAATATCATCTTCACCTTCATCACTACCTGGTATTGCAGCATCCAACCCATAGGTGAATTGTTGTCCACCGACTAGTATCATAATCAGCAATATAGCTGAGAAAGATGGAGTCTTCCAGACAGCTCTTCTAGCACCTGCAATTCTATCTGCAGGAGTTCTGATTCCGAATTTTTTCCATGCCTTTACCAAACCGTGGAAATTTGCTTTATCCCACAGAGCGACTATTCCCCATGCACCAAGTACTGCCACTGCAGGTGTTGCATTGAACATAAATCTTGCAGCAGTCCATGACATGTAGGAAGCAGTAAAAATCCATATTCCAAAGAAGAGATGTGTCTGATTCTTGTTTCTGAAAGTAGACCATAGAGCATAGAATCCCATGGTTAATGCAAGTACCAAAACAATAGGCCCTAACTGAGCGAATAACTGACCTCTATCTGGTGCGTTGGCTTCAGCAACTGTTCCAAAAATCTTGGTCTTGGTGAAATATCCACTTCCAGTGAACAGAACATCCCAAGCATTGCTGTATTCTAGTTGTTTCAAAACAAATAGTATGGCGAAGAATACTGTTGCCGCCACAAATAGGGTTCCCAAAACAAGTAACCAAGGTTTGTCTCTAAATCCTGTCGTGACGTATGCAATGGCAATTGTGAATCCTAGAACGAACAAGAATGGTTGTAATCCTGTTCCATCAAGAACGAGGTTCATTTGCGGATGTGCATAGAATGGTAATGCCATTAGAAGATTAGATACCAGCATTGCTAAGAATAACGCATTGAGTGAAGTTGAATCCTTTCTACGGAACATGTTTAGTGCAACTTGAGCAAAATATGCCAAGAACAGAATGCTTGGACCGACTACGAAACCTTTCCAAGCCAAAGAAGCAATACCAAATGACACACCAGCCAGTACGGCAAAAGCCATGGCTGGTCTGCGTTCTCTAGCGATAACGCCATAAGATTGCAAAATCGATGAAATTCGTGGAGAGGAAGTCCTAGTTAGACGATCATTACTAGAATACTTGATAGCTTTGAACCAGAACATGAATCCCATTGAAATGAACAACATAACGAATGCATCGTGGTCTGCAAGCGCCCAAGTCGAATGAGAAACGTGAGCTGGCATGAAAGCAATTAACCAAGCAGCAACTACAGCAGTCGACTTACCGAAGTTGTCTTTGGCGATTGTCGCAATAGGGAATACGGTAAGCGCACCGTAAATTGCTGGAAGACCTAGTATGGCGTACCAAACAGCATCATCACCAAGCATCGGCTCCAAGATCATTGCCAATAGTGCAATGGACCAAGTGAACAATGGTGGACGAGGATTGACGCCACCAAGTGGATAAGCACGGTCTGCATCAAAAATCAAATGTGCGTTGTTGGCTAAGATATAATCTACAACCCGCTTCATGTACCAAGGGTCAGACCCTCCAGTCATGTCCCAGTCTCCAGTTCCAAAGGCATTCATTGACGGAACTATGTACCATTGTGTTCTGATTACTAGTCCGAAAAAGAAAGCCATTCCGACCATAAAACTAGACCAATGAGCGTCCCAAAACTTTCTCGCCCCGCTGGCTTCATGATCGTCTAAGTTTGCCCATCCACCATATTTTTCATGGGTTGATATCATGTATATTCCAACACATATGAAGAATGTAAAACCAAGCCAAATTAGTGAACCCCAAGTACCCTCGAGTTGCTCAGATTCCCAAATCCCTGCTTCATACCATGAAGACACCAGGTAAAGCGCCCACATTGAACCGATAAACATCGAACGAGTATACCACTTCTCGGCTGCCATTCCAGCAACTACCATAGCCACCATGCCAGTAAAGAACGCGCCCCAAAATCCAAAATGACCGTGGTAACCTTCGATTACAGGATAACTTCTGTTAGCGGCGTAAGTCTCGCCTCCAGTAACTCCTAGTTTATCTGCCATCGAGACAACATCGAAATGATATAGACTGCCAATGTGTGCTAGAATCCAAACTGCTGTGGCAATTTGCAGAGGTAGAGTTGATTTATTGTAATACCCTTGATGTTGAGCAATCTTAGAAAACCAACCCTCTTCTCCTGCAGGATTTAGTGTTCCTCTGGCAAGTACTGCGGTGAGCAGTCCAAGGAGGACGAATATTGTCATGTAACTGAAAAATACATAGCCTAATGCTTGTCTTTGAAGATTTAGCACGTCTTTTAGTGAGCCGTCCGTATGTGTGTAAACCGTAAGCAAATCACTGTTGTACGAGCCAGCAGCGACCATACCAACATTGACTCCAATGACGGCAAATGTAAGCATTGTAGCAAACTCATGACGACCTCGTGAATCAAACAAAAATACACCAAAAGCAACTACAAGGAATTGTAGCGCCATGAATGCACCTTGGTCAGTCAAGTGAACAATTGCTTGATGGCCAACCATTGCTGCACCCAATGTCGCAAGAGAAAGAGCCGAGGAAGAGAGTTTTACGGCACCATTATCTCTGACAATTCTTGGAGTCATACCCAAGATAGCCGCAACTGCAACTAGCAGCATCGGCGTCATGTTTTCTAGGTTCAGGTCAAAGTCAAATCCTGCGACCATAATTGCTGCGATTGCCAGCATTACTGCAAGGGGTGCAATAAGCCACCCAAGCATTGGTGCCGGAGAGTTTCGCAATGTTGTTGTTTTCTCTTCCATTTTTTTTCCCTCATCGGTGTTTCGCGACAGCCTAAAGGCTGGAGCAACTTGCCCACTTTAGAACCTCTTTTAATAGTGACGCACGATAGAAGTTTTATCTTTGACTCAGTATAGCGTTTTACCCGATAAAATAAGTCAATGATTTATACTCAATATTTGGCCACCAATATCGCTTCTGTAATGGCTCCCTTCTAAAGTGATGGTTTCGATTAACTCATAGGCTAAAATAGCTGCACCAGATAACGTTTTTGACATAGCACTGCAAGACAGAACCCTACCTCCGTTAGCAATGATTCTATTTTCCACTGATTTAGTTCCTGCATGATTTACCCAAGAACTTTCCAAGGCTATGATGGCAGGCTTAGCAGAAATTCCCTCAATAACCCTGCCTTTGATTGGTTGATTTGGATAACCTTCTGAAGCAAGTACAATAGTAAGGGCATGTGCATCATGAAACTCTACTTCTAATGAAGATAAATTATCGGTAGATGCACTGTGAAGGATAGTGAATAAGTCAGTTTTGATTAATGGCAAAGTAATTTGACATTCTGGGTCGCCAAATCTAACATTAAATTCAACTACGTTAGGATCACCTGATTCTGTTATCATCAATCCAACATACAGCACACCTCGGTAGGGAATTGGCATTTTCGAAAGATGCTCAAACATTGGTCTAACAATTCTCGAAATTACCTTCTCATGCACAGATTTTGTCACAATGGGGGCAGGACAATATGCACCCATGCCACCGGTGTTGGGGCCTAAATCTCCATCATATGCTCGCTTGTGGTCTTGACTAGGTGGCAGACACACAAAACCTGAACCATCCATAACAACAAGCATACTGGCTTCTTGACCAGGCAAAAATTCCTCTAACAGAACTTTCCCATCGGTTTGGATTGCATTGGATATGAATGATTTTGCTTCAGTGCGATCAGTTGTCACCAATACACCCTTACCACCCGCCAGAACATCCCGCTTTATGACCCATGGATTTTGGGAAAAGTCTTCTAAAGCAGAATCAATATTTTCTACATTTTTGAGGATTTTGAAACCTGCAGTTGGCACTCCAACTTCACTCATTATCTGCTTGGCATGTAACTTTGAGCCTTCTAATTCAGCTAGTTCTGCAACCGGTCCAAAACATGCTACATTAGCCGCAATAAGTCGATCTGCTAATGCTTCACAAAGTGGTGCTTCTGGGCCAACAACAACTAAATCAATGCTTGATTTGACACAAAAATCCACAACTCCATCGACATCTGTTGGTGATATGTCAATATTACTGGCAATAGATGCAGTACCCGCATTACCAGGAGCACAATATAGTCGGTCAACCATAACTGAATCATTGAGGGCTAAGCACAACGAATGCTCTCTGCCACCCCCACCAACAACCAACACTTTGTGAGCGCCCATAATTAGTCCTCAATGCTGTCAATTCATAATCTATTTTGCTAAATAGACGGGTTAGATTTGTCAAATGTTAAAGGCCTTCATCTCAACGCACACATATGCATACAGTCAATGAGGTAGCCCTAGACATGGGATTAATATCTCTTAGCCTGATGACATTGTGGCTATATCTACCTGGTTTCTTAGCAAATACATTTGCTATGATGTGGGGTAAATGGCTACCAAAAACTGGTTATGGCCCGTGGCCAATTGATGGTGGAAAAACCATGAAAGATGGCAACCGTATGCTAGGGGATGGAAAAACTTGGAATGGATTAATTGGTGGTTCACTCACCTCGGGATTACTCTGTGTTATTATCGTAGCATCCATGGGTGACGTACCAAATATTGATTCTGTTGAATCAAAAATATTTGCTCACCCGTTGACTGGTTTTGAAGACTCATGGTTTGATTTAGGATCTACCACTATTTCGGCATTTATTTTGGGTACATTCTTAGGTTTTGCTTGCCTTGTTGGTGACAGTACTGGTTCATTTTTCAAGCGCCGTAGGGGACTAAAAAGAGAAGGAGACATCTCTTCAAAAGCACCACTATTAGACACCTTACCGTTTGCTATCATGGTATTTTTATGGGGCCAATTATTCTTGGGAGAGTCTTTGCTTTCACAATCTGAGTTGATTGTCCCGATGTTGATTATGATTGTGATAACACCTATTTTACACCGTTCATTCAACTTAATCGGATACTACATTGGTTGGAAAGATGTGCCATATTAAAACCATATTTATCCACTCATTGAGGGAAAGGTTTGATGAATAACACCATTTAGTCCATAATATGCGTAGAGCAACAATTATTGTGGCATTCTTTATGATTTCAACCATCTTATTTATTCCAACTGGACTTTCAGAACCTCAAACAGATGGCACAGAACAAGTAATATCTTCTTCAGAATCGTGGAACACAAATTCTCAATTGAACGGTGATGTCACCGTTAGTGAAGGAGCAACGTTGACCATCAGTGGCGATATTAGTATTGCTACTGGTTCCTCCATAGTCGTCGATGAAGGTGCAAACTTAGTGTTAACCGGAGGGTTATCTGCCTTAGAAATGTCATCTGGAGTATTCATGGAAGTTTATGATACAACTATTCTTCAACCAAACTTTACCGGCCTTGTTGATTCAGGAACACTGCGCATTAACATGGCTAAAGATTACTTCAGTACAATGGATGTTAACGTTACAGTTGGTGACAGTATTATTGCATGGAATGGTGAAGAATACATAGACTATAGCGTCGATTTCAATGACCTTGCTATTAATGTCAGTTTCCAAGGATTTTGGCAATTTCCAGTATGGATTGATTCAATTCAAGCATTTGATAGCAATGGAGTGATCTACACTCTCGATGCTGATGAATGGCAACACAACAATGGAGTCTTGAAAATCGAAGAAGGTGAAGCCTCATATCGCATACTTGTCAACGGAAACTTTGACTCTAACTCCGGTTCAATCGAAGGTGCTGATTTAAATTGTAGTGGCGTATGTTCAATTGATAATAGCACATTGTCTTGGAGTAGTCCAATTAATGTCCAAGACTCCGGTACACTTTCGATAATGAACAGCATAATCAATGGGAGTCGGTCTTATGAAGACATAATTGTCCATGATACTGCTACCATCACTTATGATATCTCAACGATGACTGGTACGGGTGGACCAACAGATAGTTGGATTCGGTTACTGTCACAAAGAGTGATTTCTACCAATTTGAAAGACGCTCCTGCTAGTGTACACTTTGAGGGTCTTGGATACATAGGTAGCAGCGGCGATTTGACATTGGATGAAAACGGCAATGTTGAATTGTCTCAGCACAATAATCCCGAGCTCAATAAGTATCTGCGTATGACAGAGTGGCTAGACAGTTCAGGCACCATGAACCAGGAGGATGCCATGGTCCTAATTACCTTAAGCGGAGGTTTTAGTGCTTGGAACGGCGATTACTCTACAACCTTAGACCCAGCTCCAACTACACCATTATTCACTGCCACCATCCCACTACCGTTTGTTGAAATTAATTCTGTTGTACCTGAGGATAACAAGGGCACTGCTAACAAGGGGATTGGAGTTATGGTAACAGCTTCGAATACTGGCGATGTTGAAGTATCGACAAACATACAATGCTTCGAAGGCGATGAATTAGCCGACGTAACAACCCTATATGTCACCTTAGCACCTGGGGAATCAAAAGAAATCCCTACCACATGGTACGCAAACTCTTCTGGAGCCAAATCATTGAATTGTAAACCTTTGATACTTCAGAAATTTAATACCTTATCTGAAGATCTTGGCCAGACTGTAGGAACGGAATCTGAATTAGTTTCTTTCAAGGATGCTGAAGATTCAGAAGACATGCCAATCATTCTATACGGGGCTATAGTAATCATCATAGTTATTGGTACGATGGTATTTTCTAGAATATCTGCCAAGAAACTCTCGGAAACTGAGCAAGAGAAAGATTACACCATCGATGAAGATGAAACTGACGATGAAGATACGGGTGTTATCGAGTGATAGTTAGTCAACACTGGCATCGCTGAAAACTCTTATGACGACTACTCCAGCTATAATCAAAGCCATACCAACTATTGCAGCAAAGTCTATTTTCTGATCAAATAATAGCACCGATAAAATTGCTAATGAAGCTATTCCAACACCAGACCAAATTGCA
>CAXHFO010000084.1:0-6965 GCA_964015895.1 uncultured Candidatus Poseidoniales archaeon | reverse complement strand
AATCAAAAATCGCAAGGTCGAATTCATTGGTGTAAACCGTTCCATTAGTCGGTGATGTATATGTTGGAGCGTAATTTATCTCAACTTCCAAGCCTTCATTGGCATCTAAAGTTACCGCAAACCAATCTTGGTCATCACCAACCTCTAGTTCTCCAGTCAAAATACCAGAATAGTGTGGCGACATACCATTGAGTGACATTGTCGGAGCAAGACTTTGCGTGTCAGGTAAGTCGGTATTATAGCCGAGGTCATTTTGATTGGTCCCTGCTGCTTGAACTTCGCTGATAACCGCAGATAGTAGGGTCATTAAGAAAAGCAAGCATATTGCTGATGTTTTGATTTTGGCAAAATAATGCTTCGAGACATCCTGTTGCATAGCCATGCGTAGGCGTATTGGTTTAAGATACTCTCGCCGGCTATATCGCAGTGGGAGCAACGTGACCATCTTTTTTGTCGTCTGGCTTTCTGACTCTTGACCAAACACCGCCCATTAACTGGTCGTGGCAATTTTGACAATAGTGAAATCTTCGATATGCTTCTCTAAATGAATAAGCTTTCTTACCAGTAGCGACTAGAAAACCTTCAGGTGAGAGCCTTGAGACTATTTCTCCAACTCCGCCACAGCCGGGAAAATCACAAACTGCAGGTGCGCTCATGTACCGACCTAGTGTTATCTCCACTTTAACCATCGCATGTTATCTGCGATAATATAGCAATTATTCTTCTTTCGGTTCGATTACTACCAAGGGCACATTTGCTTCAATTGATTGCCCTTCTTCGCAATTGACAGAAACTACCTTGCCGTTGACAGGTGCTTGAATTTCATTTTGCATCTTCATGGCTTCTAAAATTAATATGACTTGTCCTTCTGTCACTTCTTGCCCTTCAGATACCTCAATAGTGACAATTTTGCCAGGAATATTGGCAGATACAGTACCAGATTTCTTTTTCTTGCCACCACCTGCACGTCGTTTCTTGACCACAGGACCAGAATCAGGGATTTCGATTTCAAAGGTTCGACCCTCTACAGTGGCTAGCCATTTGCCGTTTTCTACTTCCACTTCGACTTCAAACTCTTGTCCATCAACGATTACTTTCCTTTTTTCAGTCATCTAATCATCTCCATGGTGACCTGCTAGATCTTGAATTCATCAAGGAATTTAGCCCCATATTCATTCTTATGTGGTCTTGTGACCAAGCATTGCCTGCATTTCTGCCAATATTTGAACCATCATCACCTTGCGATTCAATAATAGCAAGAACTGCACTTATTGCTGCGATTCTTAGAATTGCTTCATCAGTCATATCAAAACCTCATAACGGAATATTTCCATGTTTTCTTGCTGGTCTTAATTCCTCTTTGTCAAGCAACATTTCTAGCGCTCTGGCTAACTTTGAACGAGTCTGATTTGGTTCGATGACATCATCTATGTAGCCAAGTGCTGCTGCCTTGTATGGATTAGCAAATTTGTCGTTAAAATCTTCAGTCAAACGAACACGCTCTTGCTCACTGTTACGAGCACTCTTCAATCTTCGACGGTGAATAATCTCAACCGCCCCATCAGCACCCATAACTGCAAGTTCGGCAGAAGGCCATGCTACATTGTAATCTCCACGAATATGCTTTGAAGACATAACATCATAGGCACCGCCATAGGCTTTCCTCATAATAACAGTTAATTTTGGAACAGTTGCTTCGGCAAAAGCATAGAGTAATTTAGCACCATGTCTGATGATTCCACCCCATTCTTGATTGGTTCCAGGCAGGAATCCCGGTACGTCTTCAAAAGTTATAATTGGTATGTTAAAAGCGTCACAAAACCGGACAAATCTAGCAGCTTTATCACTTGCATCAATATCTAAACAACCAGCAAGAATTTTTGGTTGATTGGCAACTACACCAACTGTTTGGCCGCTCAAGTGCCCAAATCCTATGACAATATTTTGTGCCCAATCAGCTTGTACCTCAAGAAAACCATTATCGTCTAGTACTTCAGATATGACATCAACAACATCGTACGGTTTGTTAGATTCCTCAGGAATTATTGCATCGAGTTTGTCACAACTTCGACTAATTGGGTCTGAGGTTTTCTTGACGGGTGGTTTTTCCATGTTATTTGCTGGTAATAGGTCGCACAGATCTCTTGCTAATTGAATGGCTGCTTCATCATCCTCGGCAGTGAAGTGAGATACTCCTGATCTACTTCCATGTGTCATAGCACCACCTAGTTCTTCAAATGAAACAACCTCATTGGTTACCGTTTTGATTACTTCAGGTCCAGTGATAAACATGTGAGCAGTTTGGTCAACCATGATGACAAAATCAGTAATTGCAGGTGAATAAACCGCACCTCCAGCACATGGGCCCATTATCACCGAAATTTGGGGCACAACCCCCGAAGCTCTGACATTGCGGAAGAAAATTTCAGCATAACTACCCAGTGATGCAACTCCTTCTTGGATTCTAGCACCGCCAGAATCATTCAAACCAATTACCGGCTTTCCAGTCTTGAGTGCCATATCCAATACTTTGCAAATCTTTAGTCCGTGCATTTCTCCAAGTGAGCCACCATAAACAGTAAAGTCTTGGGCGAAAGCAAATACCTCTCGGCCATTTATGGTGCCATGTCCGGTAACTACTCCGTCACCAGGAATGACATTCTTGTCCATATCGAAGTCTCGACAACGATGTTCAACCAACGCGTCGATTTCTTGAAAACTACCGTCATCAAGTAGAATTTCTATGCGCTCTCGTGCAGTTAATTTGCCGCGATTATGCTGTGCGTCAACTCTTGCTTGACCGCCACCTGCTTCACTTTGCGCCTTCCTATTGCGCAGGTCTCGCAGTCGTTCTTCAGTCGTAGGCATTGGTGTCACCTAACATATGTATCAAAAGGCCGCCTTTATTGCTTACCGTGTTTTTAGGTGATGAAAGCATTGCATTAGAGGTAAAACTATGCTTCGAGGATGATTTCAAGGGTTGTCTTGATAGGTGAGCATTTCTTCGACTAATCATGAGCCAACCTTTGCGTATTGTTGTTGCCAAGCCCGGTCTTGATGGTCATGACCGCGGTGCAAAAGTCGTTGCTCGAACCTTACGTGATGCAGGACATGAAGTAATTTACACTGGATTACGCAGAACAGCACAGCAAATTGTCGAGACTGTTAGAGATGAAGATGCTAGATTTTTGGGACTTTCTTCTCTCTCAGGGGCGCATAATCATCTATTTCCAAAAGTCTGTGAACTACTGGTTGCAGAGGGATTGAATGATGTCATTGTCTTTGCCGGCGGAATAATTCCTCATGACGACCGAAGTGGTTTGTTCAGTTGCAAAATCAGAGCAATATTTGGACCAGGGACGCCAACGGCTGAAATCCTAGAATTTATCGACACCTCGGCAAATATGCCTGATATAGGAGTTGGAGATTCCAATGATTGGTATTGGGAATCTTCGGCTTGAGGTGATTTTTTGAGTGACCAACTGATTAAAGCAGCCATAAATGGTAATCGGAGGTCGATTGCTAGAACTTTGACTGGTTTGGAAAACGGCCAGATTACGCTAGGCCAAATAAAACACATTGCCGACATTAGTATAATGTCCAAGGGTAATGAAAACTGGCGTTCAATTGCCATAACAGGTGCTCCTGGAGTTGGCAAATCCTGTTTGATAGACAAATTACTAGAAACTTGGGCTGGAAGTGGATTAAAAATTGCTTTACTGGCCATAGATCCTTCTTCACCACGTACTGGTGGTGCCCTACTTGGAGACCGAGTAAGAATCACGGCAATTGACTTAGTTGACATCAAAGAAAATATCTATGTTAGGTCCATCGCTACCAGAAAATCTTCAGGCAGTGTGCCGCTAATAGTTTCAGATATGATTGAGTTTTTGATATTGGCAGGTTGGGACAGAGTGATTATTGAAACAGTTGGTTCTGGACAAGCCGAGGTGCGCTGTGCTGCCATAGCAGACCGTATTGTAGTGGTTGAAGGTCCGGCAAGAGGTGACGGAGTGCAAGCAGAAAAAGCCGGCTTACTAGAATTGGCAGATGCGGTAATCGTCAATAAATCCGACCTTGATGGTGCAGAGAAACATGCTGAAGAATTAATCGAATCATTTCATCTTGGTCTTGGAGATGCACCTCCCGTTTTACTAACCTCGGCCCTTGATGGTGATGGTATTGCTGCTGCATCTAGTACCCTACTCGAGTTGAAGGATTCAGGACGTTCAAATAGAGCACGCTGGCGTGAGAGGTTACTTGCCCAACATGAACGAAGAATCTTAGAATCTGATAAACTGGAGGAAATGCTTGTTTCGTTGGCGGCAGGTTCAATTTCTATAACAGAAGCCCTAGATATATTAGGGGGCAGAAAAAATGAGTGAACAGGTAGAACTAACTAACCCAGTGGATTTATCTATCGGGGGTATGAGTGGTCATATATTTCGTCGTATATTTCATATTTCGATGTTCATAATTCCATATGTCTACTTTGAATTTGGCGAGGATGTGGCTGAAAGAATTGGTTATACTTTGCCAGAGGTTGTTTCACTAGTCATTATAGTGGCCATTTTAGGTGAAGCCCTGAGATTAAAATTTGGCCTAACAGTATTTGGCCAGCGAGAATATGAAGCAAAACAAGTTTCGGCATTAGCATGGGGCGGCTTTGCTGTTGGAATGGTATTATTATTGGCTCCAGTGAAGGAGTATGCGTATCCCTTAATCCTTTCATTAGCTTTTGGCGATCCTTTCATGGGTGAATTACGCCGTAAAGGATTACAGACTAAGGAAGTGATTACTTTCTCAACAATTTTCCTTATTGCTTTGTGGCTAACTTGTTGGTATCTGTTTGCCACACCATGGTGGTTAGCAGTTATTTTTGCCCCGCTTTGTGTATTTTCAGAAATGCCAAGACTACGTTACATTGATGACAATGCTACAATGTTACTCATTCCACTTGCCGGGATTTTAATCCTGGAACCATTCATTGGGTTGTTGTGATATCTTTCAATATGTTAAAATGTCGATTAGTGTAGGGGTGTTTGAACAGCATGGATGAAGAAGATACCAAATATTCCGACCCGCCCCAAGGTGCCTATTACTTCGTATACATTCTCTCAATGATTCTACTTGCTGTTGCAATGTTTGCTTACCCTCTTTGGTAATTTGTCAAGCAAAAAGCGACTCTTCATATAAGTAATCGGTCATCAAAATTTATGTGCGGAATCTCAGGGATGTTTTCATCTCCCGATGATTCTGTAGTTAATCAAATGGTCAAAATTCTTGAACACCGAGGCCCAGATGGCTCTGGGGTTTGGTCCGATGAAGTCATAAGTTTGGGACATAACCGTCTTTCAATTGTCGACATACATGGTAGTCAACAACCAATTATTGGCAATTCAAGTACCGTACTAATTGCTAATGGCGAGATATATAATCATCTAGATTTGCGTAGCAGGCTAAAATATAACTGGAAAACTTCTGGAGATTCTGAAGTTATTCTTGCCCTTCATGAAAAGTATGCTAATGATGTTGCCAAAGTAGGTGATATTAATCACACAGATTGGGTTAAGCAACTGAATGGTATGTTCAGTTTTGCGTTATGGGATAGTGAACATCGGGAACTAATACTAGCCAGAGATTCGCTTGGTATCAAGCCACTAGTTCGCACAATAATTGACGGGAGTCTTTTGTTTGCCAGCGAAATTAAGGCATTTCATGCCCATGAATTATATCAACCAGTCATTGATGAAATTGCATTAGCATTGAGATTAGCATGGGAATATTGCTTGGATTCCTCGACTCTAATCGAGAATGTACATCAGGTGCGTCCTGGTACTGTAGAGGTTTGGCGGGAAAACGCTACAGGCCAACCTTACTTGCATTCAGTAACTAGTTTCGAGCGCCAGCAACTTAATCCAGTGGCCACTTGGAATCCTGATTTAGAAGCAAAAAGTTTGCTTGAATCGTTTACCTATAGCGTTCAAGAACGCCTTATGGCGGATGTTCCGGTTGGAATTGTCCTATCAGGCGGTCTTGATTCTTCATTAGTTGCCGCAGTGGCCAGTGATGCTGCGATGCGTGAATCAAAACCTGTGCCTGCTTGTTGGACTGTTGCAGAAAGTGAGGATAATCCGGATTGGATTGCTGCAGAAGAAGTCGCTAGCACCCTTGATTTGCAACATCATACAAAGGTAATGTCTGAAGACGGTTTTGTCAAAGATATTCCAAAGTTAACCTATCATGGTGAAGATCTCGATGTATCTGTGTTATTCTTTCAACCACTTTTCAAGGAAATGCAAAAGCACGTCAAAGTTGGACTTTGTGGCCAAGGTGCTGATGAATTGCATGCTGGGTACCCACGCTACAAGTCATTAACCAATCACAGTGAAGTAGTTAACTCCAGACTTCATCAGATTGATGATTCGGTAACTAAGCCAATAATTAATCGTAATCTGCCTATTAACAGCAGTTGGTATTCTAACAGTTTGTTGCCTGAAGATTATACTGATAATCTGGAACAATTCCTTGACTTTGAACTTGAACGTGGCCAGTTGAGTAATTTTCAATTAAGATTAGTAGACCGTCACTCAATGGCTAATTCTTTAGAAGTTAGAGTGCCATTCCTTGGCCAGCAACATCGACAACATTCATACCGCTTACCAGAAGAATGGCGTTTGCCCAGTGATGGGTTAGAAAAAGCGGCTCTAAGATCAGCAGCCAGATTAACCAAGTTACCTAGGTCGATTACTGACCGGCCAAAACTCCCAGCTGGGACAGCAACTTCACCAAACCAACTTCGCCAATTCTTGGGTGAGTTTTCTCATCTCTCTGATGCAGTAGCCCAGAAATATACTAAGTTTAGTAAACTATTGAATCATCAACCTGACATGGCAATTGGTCTTGGTTTGTTTGAGGCATTACACGTAAACCAACCACTGCATAGTCGAACCAATTTTTCTATA
>CAXHFO010000083.1:0-6978 GCA_964015895.1 uncultured Candidatus Poseidoniales archaeon | reverse complement strand
GGTTACATGGGCGGTGAAGATATATTTGTCTACGGCAGCCAATATGCTATCCAAGACACGACACCACCGACCATTACCATACTGGGCGACAATCCGTCCAACGTTGAGGTCGGCTCCACATTCAGCGATCCAGGCGTGACAGTATACGACCAAGATGGTAGTAGTACATACACCACAACTGGAACAGTTGATACCAACGTGTTGGGAACCTACGCTCTGACCTACACTGCAATTGATAACAGCGGTAACCAAGCCACTGCTACCAGAACCGTAAACGTCGTCGATACCACCACACCGGTAATTACCCTTATCGGCGATAGTCAAGTCAATGTTGAGGTTGGCTCGGCCTACACCGATGCGGGTGCGACAGCGACTGACAATTATGATGGTGACTTAAGCTCACAAATTGTTGTTGTTAACAACGTCGATGTAAACACGGTTGGTAGTTACACTGTGACTTACAGCGTTAGCGACGCTTCAAACAATGCAGCAACCATCGTCACTAGAACCGTCAATGTCGTCGATTTGACTGCGCCGACGATAACTATCTTGGGAGATAATCCAGCAACTATCGAAGCCGGTTCGTCTTACGCTGATGCTGGTGCAACGGCGACAGATAATTACAACAATGATGTTACCGCTGACATAACTGTTACAAGCACTGTAGATACTAACACAATTGGTTCTTACACAGTAACTTACACAGTCAGTGATACTGCAGGTAACCAAGCAACAGCGGTTAGAACTGTAATAGTCGAGGATTCAACTCTTCCGTCCATTACCTTGATTGGCCCAAATACTGTTACAGTTGAGGCAGGAAGCTCTTACTCCGATGCCGGTGCAACTGCTACTGACTCTTATGACGGCGATCTAACCTCGAGCATTGCAACTAACAACAATGTTGACAGCAACACGGTTGGCAGTTACACTGTAACTTACACCGTATCAGATTCGTCAGGAAACACAGCCACTGCTAGCAGAACGGTCAACGTAGTTGACACCACAGCTCCAGTAATTACCATCTCTGGCGCTAATCCGGTAGATGTTGATTTAGGAACAACCTACAATGATGCTGGCGCTAGCGCAACCGATGCTAACGATGGAGATTTGACCTCAAGCATCACTGTGTCCAGCAATGTTGATACCAATACAGTCGGAACCTATACAGTTACCTACACAGTCAGCGACGCTGCAGGCAACCAAGCAACAGAAACTCGAACAGTCAACGTTGTTGATAACAACAACCCGACAACCCACTATATCGACATCCAAGGATATGCATTTTCTCCATCATCAATCACCATCAATGTAGGCGACACTATTGTCTGGACTAATTACGATTCTGCATCACACACAGTAACTAGTAATGATGGATTATTTGATTCAGGCGGCATAAGCACCGGCAATACGTTCAGTTTCACTTTCACCAGTGCTGGAACTTTCAACTATTACTGTACCCCTCACCCTGGTATGACTGGCTCAGTTACAGTACAGTAATTTTTCTTGTGCTAGAATACGAAGTGCAATAGTAGGCCTCGGTTCTGCTTAAGTTAGGGAGAGCCATGCAGTTCGACGGTAAGTTAGGGATTATCAGTGGAAGATACCACTCCCTAGACGGTTCTGGGGTTGAAGATCACCAAACTATTTTGGAGGTTTTTGGCCGTTGCGAAGATGGTCGCTCTATTTGTTTGCTAGTCAAAGGTGTGCAACCTAGTTTTGAAATCACCCCACTAACCGCTTGGCAAGAAGGACAGGAAGTTCCTCAATCAGTGCTTGATCGATTGAAACTCATCAAAGAAAAAGAGGACATAGTTGAAGTCACTGGACCAGTGATGAAACTGACCGACCTTGGCATGCGGCCTATTTGGCAAGTTACCACTCGTCAACCATACGTAGTGCCAAACCTGCGTAAAAGTCTAGCAAAGCAAAGTTGGGGAATTTATTCTGGTGATATTCCATTTCTCAATCGATTATTTCTCGACTCAGATTTAAGTATGCACATCCATGCCAAGGGAGAGGTAATCGATACTATTGATACACCAAACAATAATCAAGAACAGACGGTAAAAGTACGGGCTGCTGGTGGAGCAGGCCGGTATAGTGTTGATGTAACAGTAGCATGCAACATCAATCAATTATCCGCTACAGAAGCATTCCAAGTTCCCTTCAAAGTATTCTCATTTGATCTTGAAACCAGTATCAAATACGAATCGGTGCTATGTGCTGCGGCTTGGATTGAAGATATGGGTACAGGAGTTCGTCAAAAGTACGCCTTAGAAGGCGACGAGTCTCATATTTTAGAACAACTTACTCTTATTGTAAGGTCGCAAGACCCAGACATTATTACTGGCTATAATATCGACAATTTCGACTTGCCTAGACTACGTGACCGAACTGAAGAGTTGAGTAAAAAGGGCGGATGGCGTCGTAAGGCTGCATTATTTGGCTGGGGCAGAGTGGAGCAATCCGAGACGGAATACAAGCGAGGCAGAACTGGATTGCTGCCAAAGCGGCAAAGTAACCGGGCGTGGAATGTGGCAGGTCGTAGCGTTGTCGATGCCTGGTGGCAAACTCGTATGACGATTCGGCCACAACGAGAAACCTTGTCTTACGTCGCAAAATTGTTGTTCCCTGATGATTCTGAGCGACATAAAATGGATGTTGATGCCTCTAAGATGGACGATGAATGGGCAGCAAGACCTGATGTAGTGATGGAGTATTGTATCCGTGATGCTGAATTGCCCTTAGACATACTCGAAGAATTACAAGCGATTAGGCGAAAAGAAGCCACTGCAGCTGTTGCCAAGGTTAGTTTTGATACTGCGGCTAACGGCAGTTCTAGCCAATTAGTTGATTCACTGATTATTAGGTTGGCAGATCGGGAAAATGTTGCAGTACCCCTAACTGGTTCAGCAGAGCCCAAAGAAGGCCAAATTACCGGTGGATATGTTCACGATGTCGAGGCAGGTCTCCATCCGTGGATTGCTGTACTTGATTTCAAGAGTATGTATCCCTCGATTATGATTGGCAAAAACGTTTGTTACACTACTCGAATTGACCCCATCCAATCCGACCAACCTGCCGATGGTGAACCAATACACGAATCTCCAGAACGTGTCAGATTTCGCCACCAAAGCGTTCGCAAAGGCCTAGTTCCAACATTACTTGAAAATCTCATGGCCCAGCGTGATGTCCATAAAGCGGCATTGAAGGTTGCCAAAGGAAGCAATGACTCTGCTGGAATAATGTTTCATGATTCAATGCAGTATGCGGTTAAAATCCTCATGAATACCTTTTACGGAGTATTTGCTAGTGGATTTTATCGTTTTACTCATCGTGATTTGGGGTCATCAATTACTGCTTGGGCACGCCGAAATATCAAAGAAATTATCACTCAGTTAGACATAGAAGGTCATCATGTTGTCTACTCAGATACCGATTCAATATTTGTCCGCTCTCCAGTGCCAGAAGGCTCACCAGCGACAATTAAGCCTGAAGAACATGAAGCAGCAGCAAGTGGTGACAAGGCAGCCGTAGCAAAACTAGAAGCGTGGAATGATGCCAAACAAAGTATGATTGATTTTGGTCTTGAAATTGCCGAGCGCTACAGCAAAGATTCGGCAATTCTTGAATACGAAAAAGGTCTTTCAGTATTCTTTTCTCACGGCGCTAAGAAGCGTTATGTTGGCCAAGTGGTTTATCCAAATGAAGAAATGTTAATCCGCGGTTATGAAACACAGAGAACCGATTCATTTGCTTATTTGACCAAGGCAATGAAGCAATTGTTCACTTACGCTCTAGCAGACCAGGAACAAGAGATAGTCAGTTGTGCGCTCGAGCGAGTTAAGGCGCTGAAAAATAACGAGGTTGACCCAACCGAGCTTATTTTGGCAAAATCGTGTAAGGGTCAAGTCAAGAAAGATGGTAGTGTTGATTTTTCCAAGCATTACGCCAATCCCGACAGTATGGCGCAAGTCAGGGTGGCTAAAGCGCGCATTGCGCTTGGTCTAGGATTTACTTCAGGGATGAAAGTATCGTATGTGGTAACAGATGCTTCTCGTTCACCAATGGTTGTTGAGCCATGGCTTGAATCAGAAGAAGATGGCGGCATTGGTCAATATGATGGCAACTTCTACGCTGAGCGTTTAGCAGCCGCACTTGGCAGGATTACTGAGGCCTTTGGCTGGAATGCTAAGGAATTAATCGCTGGAAATAAACAGAGTTCACTATTTTCGTTTTAAAGTTAGACATTTCGTGGAAGCACTTTTGATGGGTGAACACCTCAGTGGTCTTATGAAGACTCATTTTCAGCCGTTGTTGATTGCTCTGGTGATGATGACTGCAAGCCTATCTGGGTGTATTCTTGCGAGTGATGATGACAGCGAAGTATCGGTTACTGCGGTATTTTCCTATTCACCCCAAAGCAACATAAGAACTGGAGATAGTGTTCAATTAGATGGCTCTAGTTCGCTACCTAGCGATGGTTCACTAACTTATAGCTGGGATTGTGATGGGGACGGCTCGGCTGATAAAACGGGTCAAAAAGTCTCCTGCAGTTGGGAAGTTGAGGGCACTTATAGCGTAACTTTGACCGTGGTTTCAGGTTCTAAAAGTAATAGTCAGACCAAAGATATCACTGTGTCAGAAGCACCTGTTGGCTCCCCGACCGCAGAAATAACACAATACACCGATGAAGAAGATTGCGAGTATGAAGAAATTGACAATACCCGTGACATCATGTTGTGGATTTGCGCAATGGACAAGGATCCAGGCTCGGATAGGGAAATACAAGATGTCAGAGATGTGCAATTATCCGCATCTGATAGCGACTCAGGTGGCGCTGATCAATACATTTCCGAGTACTCGTGGGATTTAGACTTAGAAGTCGATTCTGATGGCGATGGCAATACTGAGAACGATGCTGATTTGTCAGGTGAAAATGTAGAATGGAAAGATGTCGCCCCTGGTGAATACCAAGTCAATCTCTCAGTAACTAACAACGTAGGTGGCATGGACGGCGACAAAATCAAAGTTTATGTTTCATTTTACGGGTATTGGTCTGATTCAGATTGGCAAATCAGTGGTGGTAATTCCAACGATGCTGAAGAAATCGAGTTTGAAATGCCGGTAGTTTATGACAAAGAACAAGGCAACACAGTAAGAAAAGTCGAGATAATATTGACTTACCCGCAAATAGATGATGATTGTACAGATATAACTCCGGGAGAAGGCAATAACTGTCGAAATAAACTCGATATTTATGCCTACAATGAAGATGAAGATGAGGCCAAGAATACCACTGAAACCCCGCTAGACAACCGTGAAGAAGGTGATTGTGATGATGAAAGCGACTGTGTTTTGATGTTGCTCTCCTCATACATGTTTACTGACACTGAGTCTACCTATGGTGATGGTGAGTGGATAATTGCGATTCACAATGAAAAGGTGAATGACCAAAAAATAGAATCATTCGTAATAATTCTTCATTACAAGTGACCAATTTACCAAATATATTGAGAAAGCCCTTTCAAAGGGTGAGCCGAGGATAAGTCATGCGAAGAACCCGCATTGTTGCCACTATTGGACCTGCATCACAAGATGCTGCTATGTTATCGGCACTGCTAAGGGCAGGCGTGAACGTTTGCCGATTAAATTATTCACACGGTGAGCCAGAACAAAAAACCGAACTATACGCTAGAATTCGAAGCATGGAGCAGGAATTAGGCCGCCCAACTTGCATTCTTGCTGATTTGCCCGGGCCAAAATTGCGGTTGGGCGAATTTGATGGAGTCCATGTTTTGACTATGGGAAATGAGGTTTCTCTACACTGTGGAGTGGCAAATATGGCCGATGCTAGCGCTCACAAGTTACCTGTACAATATGATGGTCTGTCCCAAGAATTACAACCAGGCGACCCAGTCTTACTATCTGACGGATTAATCCGGTTAAGTGTCAAATCAACCACTGGACAACGTTCTGGAATTGTTGTTTGTCGAGTCGAAGACGGGGGTCCAATCAGTTCAAGAAAAGGCATCAATGTTCCAGGAACACTAGTGGATTTACCGGCTATTGGTCCTAAAGACGAACTTGCCCTAGAGCATGCACTGGATACCGGCGCCGATCTTATTGCCGTATCTTATGTCAGGACTCCAGAAGATATGCACCCGGCTAAGGATGCTATCAAGGCTAGAGGATTATCAACTTGGTTAGTTGCTAAAATTGAGCATCCAATGGCGCTCAAGCAGCTCGACGCTATCTTGGATGTTGCTGACGCAGTAATGGTTGCTAGGGGAGATTTAGGGGTAGAGATTCCGCTTGAAGAAGTACCAATTGCCCAACAAAGAATCATCGACGGTGCCTTGGAGAGAGGTATGCCGGTGATTGTCGCAACGCAAATGCTTGAGACTATGACGGTTAATCCTCGTCCAACTAGAGCAGA
Source organism: uncultured Candidatus Poseidoniales archaeon (assembly GCA_964015895.1). GTDB lineage: Archaea > Thermoplasmatota > Poseidoniia > Poseidoniales > Poseidoniaceae > MGIIa-L1. The sequence goes on along the minus strand of CAXHFO010000083.1, from coordinate 539 downwards.
AGTAAGCGATATTTCTACCGCCATTAGGCAAGGTGCAACCGGTGTAATGCTTTCAGGCGAAACAGCATCTGGAGATTATCCACTCGAAGCGGTACAAACTATGGCCAAAATTGCGTTATCCACCGAACAGGGTTTGGAGTCAAGTCAACTTAAACCTGAATCAATCACCCGTTTCAAGTCGACAAGAGCCGTTGCCCATGCTGGGGTTGAACTGGCTAAGATGGCTAAAGCGTCTAGGATTCTTGTTGCTACTGAGCGCGGCAATGCTCCAAGATTAGTATCCTCTTACCGCCCAGGAATACCGGTTACTGCAGTAACTAACAGTATCGCAACCGCCCGAAAAGTCCAGCTACTACCCGGAGTAGACAGTATGGTGACTGAGGAACTAGACCGTGGTTCTTTAACTATGCAAGCGGCATTAAGCGGATTAGTGAAATCTGGAACAGTCTTGCCAAAACAAAAAATTGTTGCTATCTCTGGCTCACCAAAGGCTATCAGTGGTATGACTAGCACAGCCAGACTGTATCGGGTTTCGGAGG
>CAXHFO010000082.1:0-7052 GCA_964015895.1 uncultured Candidatus Poseidoniales archaeon | reverse complement strand
AAATCAATGGTGAATTGTTCAGCCACGGCAATTGAGCCGATTTTACCGGCAGCAGATTGGGTCGAAAATCGTTTATTCGCCCATCAATTCTCATCGTTCTAACCGCTAGAGAGCCTTTGAATTTGGCATCTCGAATCATTTGAGTAGCCTTTTGTAACAAATCTTCAACAGTTTCATGTTCAAGATTAACGCTAACATAATCATCTAAGAAGCATTGAATTCCACTGGAGCAAGTTATGATTTGCTGTAATTCTGTGACCTCTAACTGACTACTGCTGGCCAGTAAGCGCGGGCTTATGGCCGCAAATTTTGTTTGCGGTGCTAAAGCCTCAACCTCAGCAGTAGCTAGCGCCACATGCCAGCCTCTAAGACATGCCAGTAACTCCGCCATGTTGTTACTAGATGATTCTGGTAATTGACCAAATCGGATGCAAATATTGACATGCTTAGAGTGGTAGTCAGGCATATGGGCTGTAATCTTCGAGACCTCGCGCAACCGGAGAACCTAGAGTTAGCCGCCCTTTCTGGTCAGCGAATTGGGGTTGATGCATTCCTGACCGCATATCAATTTCTAACCACAATTCGTGATCGTTCTCCAGAGGGTGACGGCGGTCCACTAAAGTCAAGCAACGGCAAAGTTGTGTCACATTTGATGGGTTTTCTTAACCGAACCACTTCATTACTGGCCGCGGGAATCAAGCCAGTGTTCATTTTTGACGGTAAAGCTCCTGAACTGAAAGCCGATGAACTAGCTATACGTAAAGCACGTCGTGATGAAGCAAGAAAGGCTCACCAAGAGGCGCTTGATGCTGGGGATTTTGCCTTGGCACAAAAGATGGCTCAGCGGATAATTTCCTATACTCCCGAAATGGTTGAGGAAACTAAACAACTGCTCGATTTACTAGGTGTTCCATGGGTTGCGGCTAAAGCAGAAGGTGAAGGTCAAGCCGCAGTTATGGCCAGAATCGGGCAATTAGATGCGGTAGCGACCCAAGACTGGGATGCACTATTGTACGGCACACCAGTATTGATTCGTAACATGATGACTGCGGGCAATAAGCAACACGGTAGGGTTGTTAAAGCACAAAAAATAATTCTAACAGACTTACTTGATGAACATGAATTATCTAGCGACCAACTAATTGACCTAGCCATTATGATTGGTACCGATTTCCATCCTGGAATTCGCGGAATTGGGCCGAAAACCGGCATTAAACTAATCAAACAATTTGGCGATATTGAAACAATCTGTGCAGAAAAAGACAAGGAAGTTCCGCAACGTCTTGATGAGATTCGCGAAATCTTCCGCAATCATCCATCAAATGAAGTATCTTCCGAAGCACTACAAATGGGCGAAATTGATGTTGCAGGTCTCAAACAGTTTTTACAAATCGACCGGCAATTCAGCCAACGTCGAATGGATAATGCCATGGAGAAATTAACCCAGGCCGGACTTATTCGAGAAAGTGGTCAAACCAGTTTATTCTCGTTTTAGCCTCAATAGAATCTAAGCGGGCTGGCCAAGACATCTACGCCATTGTATGGCGTTACCAATTTTCGCGCTTTTGACTGCTTGTCTGATAAAGCCTCAGTAACCGTGTTTACCGGTGCGCAAGGAATTCCTTTGAGTAACTCCTCTAATTCTGTGCGGCTGTGTTGGCCCACAATTTTTGCAAGCATTGCTTCAATTTGCTCGCGGTCGCTAATACGCCCAGCATTTTCAGCCCATTCATCTTTGAAATTAATCGATAAATAACCACATAATTTCTCCCATTGATCATCTGATCCAACTCCAATGACAAACCAACCATCATTTGCTTGAAACGCTCGGTAAGGCACTAGGTTTGGATGGGCTGTTCCCATCCGTTGGGGGTCTTTGCCACTAGCCAGCGCGTTGTGGGCTTGATTGACAAGTGCGGCAATTGCACAATCCCATAATGAAATATCAATTTTCTTTGATTCACCAGTTTTCATTTTGTGAATTATCGCGGCAAGAATTGCATTAGCGGCATTTAGTCCAGTAATGACATCAATCCAAGCAACTCCGACTTTGGCCGGTGCGCCATCAGGCTCACCAGTAATACTCATGATTCCACTTCTTGCTTGTAATGCGATGTCGTAACCAGGCTCATCTCGTCTTGGACCGTCTTGACCATATGCGGTTATTGAACACAGGATGACATCTTTGGGCAATTCTCCCAGAATGCGCTCTAGCGTGCCAGGCTTGAAATTTTCAACAACCACATCAGCATCGGCAATCAACTCTAGCAGTTTCGCTTTTTCTTGTTTTAGATTCATGGTAATTATTTGCTTGCCACGGTTACAAGCAAGGAAGTACGCCGCAACCTGTTTGCCATCAAAACCGGCGGTAAAAGGCGGGCCCCATTTTCTAGTATCATCACCCCATGGTGCTTCCACTTTGATTACTTCAGCCCCTAAATCTGACAGCATTTGGGTACTAAGTGGTCCAGCTAAAATTCGGGATAAGTCAACAATTTTGGTTCCCGCTAATATTCCGCCCATGGTGTTGCCATGAGCCGTTGGTCAATTAAACCGATGATTTTCGATGATATACAATATAATCAGTATCGGTGTCAAACTCAGCCCAATCATCATCGAGATATGACTGCCAGTCATCAGTAAAAATCACCCAATCAATTTGTGAATCGGTAATTATATGGCTCCAATTGTAAGTATGATCAGCCCAGTAGCCAGTGACATTTCGGTCATGGTTTGGGTCTACTGAGATTTGTAAAGTGTACAGACGATGCATTGCGTGATATGGCTGTGACACATACAATATGTTGTCCCCTTCTTCAACCGAGTCAGCAATTTCTTCGCCCACATATTCCATGCCTCTGGTAGTTTGCAGCATTGTTGCATTAAGCAGCAGGATTAGGATAATGGCATAGACCATTGCGTATCTTCGTGGATTGTCTAATATTTTGATTTCATTTTGTTTGCTTCTAGCAAGATAAGACCACCATAGCGGGACAACTAATACCGTTAGATAACGGAATATGTAACTAAATTGCTCAGCGGTCAAACTTGCACTAACTCCTAACGATATTTTTTCGACTTCCAGTAGCATCACAATATAGGCAGTTATGGCGATAAATACCAGTTGACACAGCAGTAATAAGAAATCAGATTCAGCGGTTTTTTCTTGATTATTGGCACTGAAAATCAGGGTCGCCATAATAACATAAATCAGGCCACCAACAAACAGTGTCCGAAATAAGAAATATATTGTATCAACCGTTATGCTGTCGGTTCTAAACCAAGTCATTATTAGGCTCAACAGCAAACATCCAGCCAGTAATACCGGTATTTTCAACGGCTTAATCTTGAGGTCATTTATCACACAGTAAGCAACAGGGAAGAACAACACAATCGAGTAAGCGGGATTTATTCCCTTGATCGATAAAATAGCCATCAATGCGATAAAACTAGCAAATAGCCACCAAGTTGAGTTTTGTTTTCGTCTAGTCTGTAATAATCCATAGACTGCTAAAGTGGCCAACATCAACACAATATTCTCCTGATATAACCGGCCACTTGCTCTGACAAGTGGGCTGTATATTGAACAGATGGCGGTCAATGCTAGAGCATTATTGGCCCCCCATAGTTTGCTAGTTAGCAAATATATCACGGCTAAGCAACTCAAAGAAATGACTAGCGATAACATATGTAATGACATTAATGATACTCCAAAGATACTCAACCATACACCAATAATAGTGTGCCACACAGCCCACTTATCGTCAGCCTCAACTGTTGCAGGAGTTGAGTAATTGGCTCCATCAGTTCTGACAGTCCCCCAATCTAGTGATGCTTCATCATCACTCATTGAATCTGTAACATAGTTTACGTGAATGTGGGCGTCAAGCCCTAAAGGCATCACGGCAGCGGCTGAAAGGTGGAATAAAAGACCCACAAAAAGGATGGAAATCCATACCTTTCGTTCTTCCATGTGGTATAACAGCAGTTGCTTACCTTTGAGTATTGTTAGGCTAAATCATCAATTGGATGGTTTTCTAGACCTTGCTTTCGCTATACACTAGTCATAATTAATCTGTAATTAATTTCAGTTGTTCTTGTCGTTTTGAACTTGAACACGAACGTCTTGAGCAGCAGCTTTGCTGTCTTGCATAGCCTTTCTTACTCTTGTTCCGGCAGCGGAGTTACCCTTGTCGTGCTTTGCAGCATCAACTAGGGTGGCGGTTAAATCGTCAATCATTGCTTGTACCATTGCTTCTACAGACATGATTCCCGCCGAGGCAAAGAGGTCTTTATGTCTTGTGCCGACTCGACCACTAGTACTTTTTACCAAATCTAATTCAGTAACACGTTTTTTAGGCTAAAAACGCACATAATTACTTATTTCAGGCTAAATTTCCTATTTTCTAAAAGTTAGAAGGGTTTGAAAGCCGAAGGCAACAGGATAGGCACAGAGGGAGTCACATTGGGCTTTGAATCTGAGTTAAATCTTCCAGACCCTGACCCTGTTGCTACTCAAGAATGGGTAGATTCTATTCTGGCAGTTAGAAACCAATTAGGTGATGAAGAGGCTCGAAGAATCCTACTTGCTACCGTTCGTGCAGCTCGAGAATCAGGTGTTGATATTGATTTAGTTAATACTCCATATATCAACACAATTTCACCCACTTCACAAGGAGCATATCCCGGAGATTTAGTCCTTGAGAAACGCCTTCATGAAGTGATTAGATGGAACGCGATGATGATGGTTACTAGAGCCAACAAATACTTTGACGGCATTGGTGGACACATCTCAACCTATGCTTCAGCATCGCACGCCTGGGAGATTGGTTTCAATCATTTCTTCCGCGGTAAAGACGGCGACGGGTCTGGTGACCACCTATATTGGCAAGGCCACGCCTCGCCAGGAATCTATGCTAGAGCCTGGCTAGAAGGTCGATTAACTGAAGAAAACATCGAGTTATTTAGACAAGAAGCTGGCGGGAAAGGCCTGTCTTCTTACCCCCATCCTCGCTTGATGCCAGACTTTTGGGAATTCCCTAGCGTCAGCATGGGTCTTGGTGGCATGACTGCCATCCACCAAGCAAGGTTCAACAAATACCTCGAATCTAGAGGCCTGTGCAATACCACCTCATCTAGAGTATGGTATACGATGGGTGACGGAGAATCAGATGAGCCCGAGTCACTTTCTCAATTGTCGCTAGCAGCTCGAGAAGGGCTGGACAACATCATCATGACGATGAATTGCAATTTACAAAGACTGGACGGTCCAGTTAGAGGTAACTCAAAAATTGTTCAAGAATTAGAAGGCAGATTTAGAGGTTCAGGCTGGAATGTCATCAAGGTACTTTGGGGTAGTGGCTGGGATGACTTATTTGCTAGCGATACCAATGGTGCTTTAGTGGCCAGATTAACCTCACTAGTTGATGGTGATGAGCAAAGAATCATGACTGCAGATGGCGCAATAATCCGTCAAGATTTGTTCAACACTCCAGAACTAGCCGCTTTGGTTAGCGATTATAGCGACGAAGATTTAGAACATCTTTGCGAAGATGTTGGCGGTCATGATTTCGTTAAACTGCATGCGGCATATGCTCAAGCAGTAGCGCACAAAGGCCAACCTACTGTAGTGATTATTCGAACTATCAAAGGTTACGGACTGGGACCGGCGTTCGCTGGCAGAAATACCACTCATCAAAAGAAGAAAGCCGATCTAAATGATATCAAATTCATGCGTGATGATATGGGCTTATCATTTACTGATGAAGACTTGGAAAATTATCCATATGTTCATCCTAAAGATGTTCCAGAATTGGTTGCTTATGCCAAATCAAGGCGCGAACAACTGAATGGTTTTGTCCCTAAGCGGAACAAATATCCAGTTGATATCGCCACTCCTGAGCCTTCAACTTACGCCGAATTTGATGAAGGTACCAAAGGCAAGATGCAGGTTTCTACCACCATGGCATTTGTTAGATTATTGCGCTCTTTGATGAAATCAAAACCACTCGGACCACGTATAGTACCAATCATTCCTGATGAGGCGAGAACCTTCGGTATGGATCCATTATTTGCTGAATTCGGTATCTACCATCCAGAGGGTCAATTGTACAAGCCAGTCGACCACAAAGTGCTGATGAAGTACAAGGAATCGGCATCCGGTCAGTTATTTGAGGAAGGTATCAATGAAGCGGGGGCAACCTCCACCTTCATTGCCGCAGCGACCTCATTTTCCACTCATGCTTGTATGACTATACCGTTCTACATCTTCTATTCGATGTTTGGTTTCCAAAGAGTTGCTGACTTGATTTGGTCAGCCGCTGACCAACGTGCTAGAGGTTTCCTAATTGGTGCCACATCAGGGCGCACCACGCTCAATGGTGAAGGCTTGCAACACCAAGACGGTCACTCATTACTAATGGCGCACACCAACCCAGCAGTGCGTGCTTGGGATCCAGCCTTTGCTTACGAATTAGCCACCATTATTCAATACGGCATCAAAGAGATGGTTGATGACGACAAAGATGTAATCCATTATATCGCAGTCTACAATGAAAATTATCCAATGCCAGCCAAACCAAAATCGGTTGATGAAGGCATCATTAAGGGGCTCTACATGCTACGAGGTGCACCTAAAGGCGACGGTCCAGTAGTGCGCTTAATCGGTTCAGGACCAATCATGCTGCAAGTATTAGACGCAGTTGAGAAGTTGGAAGAGTTTGGCGTTAGAAGCGAAATTTGGTCGGCTACTTCGTATGGTGAACTGCGCCGCGACGGCTTAGAAGTTGACCGCTGGAACCGACTTAATCCTGATAAAGAGGCCAAGAAGACTTGGACTCAAACTCAACTTGGTGATTCTAAAACTCCAATTATCGCTGTATCAGATAATATGGCTGCAGTGCCAGATATGGTTAGAAAGTGGATGCCGGAGAATTTTGAAATTCTTGGCACTGATGGTTTTGGCCGCTCAGATACTCGAGAGGCCCTGCGACGTTTCTTCGAAATTGATGGCGAATCAATCACTCTAGCAGCACTTTCCCAGTTGGTTAGAA
>CAXHFO010000081.1:0-7113 GCA_964015895.1 uncultured Candidatus Poseidoniales archaeon | reverse complement strand
TAGGTAGCCTGCCATCGATGAATTTTCTGCTTCTCCGCCACAACGCGGACAATCTCCCCCTTCATTGTATGATAAATTATCAACAGCCTCGCGCCGACCTTTTCTAAGTCCACCAAATCCCGCCATAATCCCGCTAAAGCGGGTTTTTTCTATGAATGCTTTGCCTATTGTTAATTAGAGTGGATTCGAGCCTTTGCCCCATATCGAATAATTCCTTCTTGTCCGTATAGCATTCTTACCACAAATTCAACACTATCACCGATGTTTGGTTTTATATCTTCATCATCAACCATTAGGAAGACACCTTTTGGTCCCTCACTAAATTCAACCATAACAGTTGTCAAACCTCCCAAAACAGGGGCGCGTATTGAAAATTCTGAGGGTGCTCCTGCTGCGCTTAAATTAGTCCATGTCATCACAGAAGCGTTTGGTGACAAATTAGTACTTGCTTTTGATAGCGTAATACCATCACTATTCATTTGTCTAGGTGGCCATATTAAGATACCATCATTTTGTGCGACTAAAGATAATCTCGCAGGTAGGCTTTCATCATATTGTTGCTTTGAGACATATGCACCTTGTGATATATTGCGAATGTCCAATTCAGCTTGCCATGCATCTTTTACAGAGTCATATAATATTTTGTCTAGCGATTTGGAAGGAATTTGTTTGGTGTTGTTTATTGAATTTTGACCACTTGACAAACCAACCGATGCGTCATCATTACATCTTAGAATGCTACCGTTTTCTACTAGTTGTATACCAGTTGCAGTCTGTAAAACATCAAAGTTAATTTGCTCATCAACTTGATTAATTAAAAAATCGACTTTGTTATTAAGCAGGTGTCTGATAAGCGAAATTGCGATAGTTGTGTAATCGCTATCATGTCCAAAAACCCGAGATTCATCTACTACAAATGGAGAATATATCGTAAAAGAATCTATTTCATGCGAGATAAAATATCCTTGGAAATTTATTACATCACTCATTTCTATTTCTCCCATATACGTGCACTGCACAGGTGGCACCAGAACCACCAACATTGTGTGATAGTGCATTTTCAGCATCCCTTACTTGTCGAGATTGTTCTACTTCGCCTCTTAACTGCTTGAATATTTCAACCGTCTGTCCAGTTCCAGTAGCGCCTAGTGGGTGACCTTTTGATTTCAATCCACCACTAGGATTGATACAAACGTCACCCTCATTCCTTCTACCTAATCCTTCTCTAGCAAACCTGCCACCAGTGCCACGCGTAGTAAAACCTAGGTCTTCAGTTGCCAGTAATTCGGCGATAGTGAAGCAGTCATGAACTTCAGCCAAGTCAATATCATTAGCTGCAACCCCTGCCATTTTGTAGGCTTTTTTTGCCGCATTTTGAGTCGCAATCAATTGCGTTATTGATGGTCTATCATGTAATGCAAGATAATCCGAGGCTGCGGCCGAACCATTAATCCAAACTGGATCGTCGGTAAATTGTTTAACTACATGGTCAGCAGCTAAAATCACACATGATGCTCCGTCTGATGTTGGGCAACAATCGTACAGTGTTAATGGATCAGCAACCATAAATCCTCCTTTGGCTTTATCAAAACTCACATCTTTTCTTATGTGAGCCATTTCGTTATCCAAGCCATGCCAATGGTTTTTGACGCTGATATTTACTAAATCATCATGAGTTGATTCAAATTCATGGAAATATCTACGTGCCATTAGAGCATATGTTCCTGGGAAAGTTAGACCAGCCAATCTTTCCCACTCTGTGTCACCAGAGACACCTAACCAGAATCGTTTTCGTTCAGGAGTCAAGTCATTCATTTTTTCAATCCCACCGGCAATCACAACATCTGCTTGACCGCTTTTTATTGCCATCCAAGCATCTCGAAGTGCGAAGCCGGATGATGCACATGCATTTTCAATACGCCTAACTGGGATTCCTTTCATTCCTGTATGTTCTGTCAATAAAGCGGCTGTATTGCCTAATTGGCCACCGCCAAATGCCACACTGCCGATATATGCCTCATCAATTTGTTTAGGTTGAAAATCCTTATCGACGCTGTGGAATGCATTATTGGCAGCTTCTGCCCACATTCCCTTCATTCCTGATTGATGATTACCATATTTTGTTTGCCCAGCACCGACAATGGCAACATCAACCATGTTGGCCCCAAAGGGTCACAGCATTTGATTAAAGCGGTTGAAAATCTTGATTGGTAATTATTATTCAATTGGTCAAAAATTCCGTAGATACTAAGAACAACCCCCAACCGGCTATATTCATGCTACGCCAATGTAGAGAACGGTCCTGCTCGATTAACAACGGACATTTCAACGGTTCCAACTGCCCGATATGTAATGAAGAAGGTAAATTCATCATGAGCGATAGAGAGGCAAATTCCTTGGGCAGAATCCTTGCCTTGGTCCTTCGTCACGCACCAGAAAAATTTGGAGTTGACATGGATATCAACGGATGGGTAAATACACGAGAACTATCTGAGTCTATTTCAAAGCAAAGAAGACACTACCACTGGCTTAGAGGATGGCATTTTTCTGCAATTGCGAATTCAGATGAGAAAGGACGATATCAAGTAGAGGGTGAAATGATTAGGGCTACATATGGCCACTCTATAGAATTGGAGCTGGACCTTCCTACAGATGATATTCCTGAAGCACTTTATTGGCCATGTGAGCCAGAACAAGTCAAAGCGATTCTTGAATTGGGCATTACTGCTGGTGACAGACAACACGTTCATCTTTCTAAGACCATTACTAAAGCAATGGAAGCCGGGCACGTTAGAATAGACAGACCTGCAATCATGGAAGTAGATACAACAAGGGCCATTGCGGATGGTAACATAATTTATCGGGCAGGAAAATCAGTATATTTGACCACAGATATGCCTGCTGATTATCTGTATCAGGTTGAGGCAGACGATCCAGTAATCTCTGAAATGGTTGCTAGATGGGAAGCTGAAGAAGAAGAAGAGTAAACTTGTTACTTTTCAATTGCACCACAAGCAGGGCAAAATGGTAAATCAGGATCTAGTGTACTGCCACACTTGGAACAATTACTCAATCCAATGGTTAAGGCTTGAGATTTAGTAGCAGGTGGAGGTGTTTCTGCTCCTTCTTTTTGAGTTACTAGTAGTAGTGGGTCTAATCCATGGCTAACTAATTCATTATATCGGTTTTTGAATATAATTGCCTCTTGAATCGCTATTTCCAATTGGAGAATTCTTTCATTTCGCTCGATTTTATCATCGATTTCCATTGTTTCATCAAGACATGCTTGAAGATGTCTCATGAATTCATCAAGGTGTGGTCCATCTGCCATGTCTTGTCACACAAGGACCATGTTCATCAAACCTTGTAAGTAATAAATTCATTATTTACTATATGATGTGTCATTAGAATCATTTTCAGTGGCAATGCTATTGAGTGCCCCCCTCGTCGGATTGACATGGATGATTGTATAGTCATTAAATTCGGGGGTGGTTTGATTACTAATAAATCGACAATGTGCACTCCTAATTATGCAGTCATTGATTCTCTAGTAGATGTTGTAGCCAATTGCCTAGAAGATGATTTACGAGTTATTGTTGTGCATGGAGCCGGTTCATTTGGTCACCTAAGAGCAAAGCACTGGAAACTTAATCAGGGTTTTCTGCCACATTATGATTTTGTCGCGCAAGGTGATTGTCAAACTCAACAAGATGCTGTTAGTCTAGTACGTAAAGAAATGCTTACATTAAATCAAATAGTCTTAGATGCATTTGCTAAAAGAGGTATTATTACTCATAAACTCCCACCGCATGAATGGGCAAGGAACACTGGCAGTAATTTCGATGGAGACATTACTCAATTATTCGCTGATAATAATTCAGTGAAAATTACTTTTGGAGATGTTGTGGATTGTGAAGAAGGCATTTTTGGAATCCTTTCTGGTGATGATTTAGTAGTTAGAATATGTCAAGAAATTCCTAATGTCAAAAGATTAATCTTTGCTGTTAAAGGAGTTGATGGGATTCTCAAACGACCTCCTGAATTAGCAGATCATGATGATTTGATTGAACATTGGTCACCCAGCATAGAATATAGTGGCGTTCATAACAGCGAAATTGATGTTACAGGCGGTATTGGTCTAAAAGCAGTAAGGGGGTCTGAAGTGGCAGCAAGTGGTGTTGATGTTTTTATCATCAACGGAGAAGAACCACAACGTTTGCTGGATGCTTGTAAGGGTATTTCTACCCGTGGAACTCAAGTTTTTGCTAAATAATCAAATTATAACAGGGGAACTATTCATTTATCGAGTTCTAGTGGAATGTATGGTGATGACTTGACAGGATACCAAATAGATGATGTTCCGTCGGTTGAAATCGATACTGAATTGCAACAGGTTTTACAACAAAATTCAGCCGATGAAGAACAAATTACTTTGATGTCAGAAGCGGTAATCGCAGTTGATGAATTTGATAATGAAATAGGTAAGGCCTCAAAGGTGGCTGCACATTACGATGCAGGTCAATTACATCGTGCATTCAGTGTTCTTCTTTTCAACCAGGAAAATAAGTTGCTGTTGCAAAAAAGAGCAAGTCACAAAGTCACATTCCCCAGCGTTTGGGCTAATTCTTGTTGCTCACATCCGCTTTACTCTGAAAGTGAGAGAGACCTGACTGATGCAATGGGAGTAAAACGCGCAGCGATAAGGAAATTGCACCAAGAACTAGGTATTGATCCCCAATCAATCTCAACGAATAATTTTCACTTTATTACTAAAATGATGTATTCTGCAAGGATGAATCATGAATGGATTGAACGAGAAATTGACCATATTCTAATCATCAAAGCGGATGTGGAGTTAAACATTAATGAAAATGAGGTTTCTGAGGTAAAATGGGTTTCTGAAGAAGAGCTTGAATCATTGCTGGTAAGCGATGATTTGTCAGATGGTGAAATTGCTCCATGGTTTAGATGTATAGCCTCAAGAATAATGACCGATGAATGGTGGTCAAGTGTTGGTGATTTAACAAAGATGGCATCGTTGACTGATAATGAAATTCATGATATGGGGGATATATCACATATGCTAACCTATGCTACAGGTGCTGGTTTGTCCACTTCAATCATGGAAGTTAAACCATTAGTAGAAAAGAGAATTTCAGATAGCCTATGTGCTTCAAAACATTCTAGGCTTTCAGATGCTATGATGCATTTGATTGAAGGTGGTGGAAAGCGCTTGAGGGCAACCCTTCCTTGGTTAGTTGGTAAAGCGGTTGGTGATTCACATTCCGGATTACTAGATATTGGCTCAGCAATCGAAATAGTGCACAATTTCACATTGGTCCACGACGATATTATGGATGATGATGACACTCGTCGAGGACTCAATGCAGTTCATATTGAGTATGGTTTGCCTACAGCAATCAATGCTGGTGATGCAATGTTAGCCATTGCCTTTGAGAGATTAGTTGGGGCAAAGGGTCTAGATCACAAGGATGTTGGAGCGATGGTGAATCGTTTGGCTTGGATGGTTAGAAGAGTAAGCGAAGGTCAGCAATTAGATATCGAATTTGAGGATAGAATTGCTGTATCAGAAGAAGATTATTTTGAAATGATCGAAGGCAAGACTGCTGTAATGTTTTTGACTTGTGCTGAAGTAGGTTCTAGAATGGCTGGTGCTGATGAGGAAACAATTCAGTGCATGGCTGATTGGGGTTTAGCAGTTGGCTTGTGTTTCCAATTGATGGATGATTTAATCGATGTTCTTTCAGATTCAGATACCTTGGGTAAGCCAGCAGGTTCCGATTTAGCTCAGGGTAAAAGAACATTAATGGTCATTCATGCGCTTTCTCAATGTGATTCAACCGAATTAGACAATCTAAAGGCTGTATTGGGTAAAGGTGAAGATGCAACCCAAGAACAAATAAATTTGGGGTTGCTTGCCCTAAATAACCTGGGTTCAGTGGATTATGCTAGGGAAAAAGCGGAGATGTACCACTCTAAAGCCCATGCGTGTTTAGACCGTTTACCGGATTCTCCAGCTATCTTAGCACTAAGAGAACTAACTGATTATCAGTTGAAACGGATTAGTTGATTAATTCAACAAGATCACCAATCATAATCGTTCCAGCAACGTTAACAGAAGCATACCATCTGGTAAAGTTAGGATTTTTGCGATGAGATATTTTGTTAAATTCGCCGTCGATAAATGAATTTCTAATCGTCTTACATGGCGGTGCATTTTGCGTCACAATGATTTCGACTTTGCCAATTCTTAAGCAAGTGTCAATTCCTATCTTGCCTATATCGATTCCTTTAATGAGGATGTTTTCTCCTGTACTACCTGGATATATCGGATGCCCATCAATAGATAATGAGTCAAGTATTTCCTGTTGAAATAAGCAGATTGCTTTATCTTTACCACCATGGTGTTTCTTATCCGCTTGGTCGTCACCCTGGCAACCATTATTTGTTACTCTAAGTGAATCAACTGGAGTTTTTGGTACCCCACCGCTTGAGATATGTAAGCCAGTAACTTTGGCAGACATGTTGCTCAATCAGAATAGTATGATTCTGGGTTTGGATCAGGCTTCAGTCCCTTTCTGGTTCTTATCTCGCCGACAACTTTCTCAAATAATTGAGGCGGTAGTGGCTCAAATCCAAGGTTCTCGGTATTCCAAACAGCTCTTCCTTGGGATGCAGCTCTAATGTCATTGGAGAAACCAAAAGTTTCAGCAATCGGTATAATCCCTACAACAGTTGTGACTTCTCCATCAGATGGCATATCTTCAATGATACCTCTTCTGTTGGTAACTTCTCTGGTTACTTGTCCAAGCCAGTCATTTGGTACCGAGACAAACGCCTTTTGCATTGGTTCTAGAATAATTGTTCTTGCTCGAACCATTGCACCCTTGATTCCGTTTCTTACCGCAGGAATAGTCTGTGCAGGCCCTCGGTGAATCGCGTCTTCGTGCAGTTTTGCATCAACTAATCTTACCATCATACCTTGAACAGGTTCATCAGCGATAGGTCCTTTGACGCAGACTTCATTGAATGCTTCAATAATCAATTCACGGGTTTCGTGCAGATTTTGAATACCTTTTGTGTCATTGACTA
>CAXHFO010000080.1:0-7124 GCA_964015895.1 uncultured Candidatus Poseidoniales archaeon | reverse complement strand
GGACATGACGAGATGTGGACATTCCACAGAGAGATGTCTGAATGTGATTATGATGCTAATGGAATGGTCGATTTCGATGAACTCGATGCCTGCGTTACTAATGATTTAGCAAATGATGGATATGGTAACGAGGGCGTGGATGGACTTCAATGGATGTTTGACCTGGTTGATGCAGATGAAGACGGTATGCTCGATTCTGATGAATTCAATGACTTTGCAGAAATGACCAGCGGAGAACCGATGATGGTCTGCTATGATAGATACGCTGATGAAATAGACTCGAGCATCACTTCGGAAGAAGATTGTGAAGCTGCTGACCTCATGTGGATCCAAGCACTTCAACCAGTAAATGAAGGCGATGATGGAATGGATGACGATAGCAGCGATGTTAGTGAAAGTGAATTATTCGCCGCTGCAGACAGTGATAATGATGGTTTAGTGACAACTTCTGATATTGTCAATGCAATTCTATACATGGACGCACCTACCCCACAAGATGCGCTAGATCAGGGCGATATTGATCAATCTGACAATCTTTCTTGGGATGAGTTTGTTCAATTGTGGAACATGGAAGAAGACGAAAGTGATGCAGATGATCAACATCTAAACAACAACCCTCAACTAGAATCTGACCTTCATGCAGCATTTAATAGCAGTGATTCAGACTACGATGGCAATCTCTCAATTGATGAACTGCAATCTTTTATTGATGATGTAACAACCATATCGAGTACTCAAGAAGAGATAACAGAGATGATAACCATATTTACACCATACGTTGCTTGCGTTGACAGTAATAGCGATGGTAGCCTTGACCAAGTAGAATTCTCGGATTTCTATGGTGCAGTAATGTACGGCATGGAGAATACCGAACTCGTTTTCTGTACAGTCGATTCAAATCAAGACGGTATTGTAACCGTAAGCGAGTATGTCGACCTTATCAACCAAACCGGAATGTATTCTGAAGAAAACCCAATGACTGAACAAGATTGGGAAGGCTTCACATCCCTATTCGGAATCTATGATACTGATGGTATTGATGGACTAAGTCTGACTGAGTACCAATCAATGATGGAAGACATATCGCCTGGTGGTGATGACGATGGTGGGACATTTATTTGTGACAATGGTGGCGAAGTCCCTGCAAGCTTTGTCGATGATGGAGACAACGACTGTGGCGACTGGTCTGATGAGCCAAGTTATGACGACTACGGCAGTATGTTTGATTGGATGATTGTTAATACCCAAGAGGACATGCCGATGGAAGGTTCATTTGATGATTACTCAATCGTACTTGCAATGTGTGACATGGATGAATCAGGTGATGATGACATGGGTATGGGAATGGGCGATGCGCCATCAATGCTTTGCGGTGATGATATTCTGAAAATATCTATCGCTGATGCGATGGCTGAGGGTGCTGTAGTTATGTTCCATGATGCTGATATGTCTGGTACTATATCTACCGGTGACATGGTTCACATTAGCCCAGATATCGATCTTGATACTGACTGGAATATGGTTAGACTATATTCAACCTCGGCTGACTCTTATTCTGATGAGAACCCAATGTTAACCCCTGGTTTCTCCAGCATGATTGGAATAATTGCGCTACTTGGTGCTGCTCTACTAACTCGTAGAGACTGAAGTCAAAAACTGACTTGTAACTCCATCACTAGATGGAAACAAAGCGGAACATGACCTTAGATACTGCAGAGACCATGAGGATAATCATGAACGAACCAATAGCCCAACGGGCCCAAGGACGCTCAGGTTTGGCTGGTGGCCAAGGGTCAAAACCAAGCCGTTCAGCCTCCTCAACAAGTGCTGCAAGTTCAGCAAGTTCTTCCTCAACACTTTGGGCAGGCATTGATTATCGGTTGATTGGGTCATACATCAATATGAGTGACGATTTGACAAACATAATGTTTTAACTCAGAGCCTTGAGAATAGACTGGTGATGTTGTGACTAGTAAGCCAAAATCAAATGGTCAAACCATATTTGTTACCGGCGTAAATGGCCATATTGGCAATCACATAGTTGGGGACTTACTAGCACACGGCTACCGCGTCAAAGGCTCGGTGCGCGACCTAAATGATGATGCCAAAACCAAGCATGTGATACAGCATGCTACTGATCTAGGAGTAGAGGACCGTCTAGAACTTGTCCAAGGAGACATCTTAGAAGCAGATAATTGGGCGAAAATGATTCAAGGGTGTGATTCATTATTCCACACGGCAACAATTTATTCCAATACCAAAGATGGTCAATTAATTATTGACACTGCACTACTTGGCACCACCCATCTGCTAACCGCGGCAAGAGACGCTGGAATCAAACGGGTGATCTATACCTCAAGTGTGGCAGCGGTTGGTAATACTCCCAAAGGGCGACCCAAGACTGAAGAAGATTGGCAAACTGAACGCTCATCACCATACATCATTGCCAAAACTGATTCAGAGCGCAAAGCCTGGGAATTAGCCGAAGAATTTGATATTGATTTACGAGTTATTAACCCAAGTGCAGTTATTGGTGGCGGGTTTGTTAATGCCACACCAAGCGTTAATTTCTTTCCCGACATCATCAACGGTAATGTACCGATGGCACCTAAAATTCCACTCTCTATTGTCCATGTCAAAGATGTTGCAATAGCTCACAGGAGAGCATATGAAGTTGATGGGGCAAAAGGGAGATTTATCCTTGCACCTCACAATAACTTAACTTTGGTTGATGTTTGTCGAACTGTTAAGAAACTATATCCTGAAAGCAAGGCTCCAAAGCGAGGCATACCGCGGTCAATGATGTCGCTTGTCGTATTATTTGACTGGTTTAACGGACTAAGGGGTAAGAAGCGTTACATGACCAGAAAGACGGTCAAAGGTTTCTTCCGCGGTGACTCTAACATGTCTTCAGCAAAAGCCACAGAAGTCTTGGGTCTGGATTGGATTTCACTAGATGATTGTGTTACTGACACGGTTGATGAATTCAAATCACGGTCGTTGGTACAATAGGGTCAGAATGATCCTCACCCTTCGCCCATTTCTTCTTGATAAATTTGAATAACACCCTTGAAAAAACCATCGAGAATAGTAAGAATATGATTGATGTCCAGATCGGAAGATTATCGCTGGTTGCGATAAAGTAAGTGACCACTAAAATTCCCATACCATATACGGCTCTAAAGGCGGAAAAAAGCATCAAAGAGCGGAACGCTGGAGAATTACTCAGCCGGGTAAAAAAAGTCAACTTTTCACCTTCCTCCATATGACATGCTGAAACTTTTAGTTCAAAATATGATGTATTGCTGAGATTATTTTAGCCAAATGTGTTATATTGGATGGACAAAAATTAGTCTTAAGCAATTAACAAGAGTATAAAACAGTCGCGCGATGCATCGGACCCATGCAAAGCAGCAAATACACATACGTAAAGCTCAGTGGAATATCCTGCATGAGGTGTGGTAGATTAGACGGAATAAGCGTCGATGCATCCGGTAGATGTGCTGATTGCATAAACATGCATTACAACATCGATTAAATTCACTCTTCTTCACCGTTCTCTGGCTTGAATGGCGAGAATATCCCTGTCTCCTCCATAATATCACAAGGGCCAGGTAAAACAGCGAGTATCTCATCTGTTGAAATGCCGGTGTTCTTGTAGATTCTATTAGCCAACCTGTCTTTCTTTGAAATTCCCGGAGTTAAGATTGCATATCTCGAGCAAATTGACAGGATAAGTTCCGGAGTGCCACTCATCAACAGTGGAACTCCATTTATTGCCACGATTCCAACACCTATTTTCACATCTAAATCTCTAAACCATTGTCGTTGTCCACGAACGATAAATGCACCCTTACCGACAAACTCACCTGTTTGAGCAGTCTTGGAAACTTGTGCGGGTTTAACCGCAAATACGGTGCCATGACCGCCTCCACTTGCCCAGGCACGGCTCCAACATAGGGCAAGTGTTGCCGCTTCAATCAATTTTTCATCAGTAATTCTTTCATCACCCAATTTATCGACTAATTTGAATGTTGGAATATCTTCTGGAATATGACTAGGTCGGTTTTCATCAACAACAAAACCTTGAGTGGCTCGAAGACTACAGCTTGGCGCACCATGAATATCAGCGTGTAGATACATGTCAGAGCCAGAGAGGTGTTTCTTGACAACTGCATCATTGCCTTTGGCATCTTTACCACCAACCAGTAAATGTCCACCTGAAGTCATTGACCAACGGTGGTTTTCAAACCATAGACGTTTACTACGCTTTAGTTTACTTAATCGACCACTCTCTTTGGCTTTGACTTCTTTTTTCAAAGCACGTTTTAATTGTATATTTGTCTCTTCTAAAGCATCGACAGCCCCCTTAGTTTTTGCTTTTTGCTTAGTAGCAGTAGTGAAGAAATGTTGCGCGTTTTGATGCACTGTGTCGTCTAGTCGAAGTTTGGCTTGTGGGCCTTTTGGCTCGCTATTTTCATCTGGTAAAATACTGATAAATGTCCGCTCTGCCGCATTCATTGAAACTATCCACGGTATTTGTTTGGCCATTTTTTGGGTTTCTTTCCAACCATTAGTCTCAACTGCTTCTTTGATTTGTGATAGCAAACTTTCGACATGGCTCCAATTATTTTGGATAGTGTGTCCAATCATTTGCTGTTTGTCAATTTTCTTGGTGAATTCAGAAAGTGCCTTTTCCTGCTGCGCTTTTCGGCGTTCAAGTTTTTCCACCTCAGTAGAGAAACCTCGTCCGGGTGATGCAATATCCAACTTTTCTGCTTCACGTCGGGCAAGCGCACCTGCGTCATGAGCACCTCGCCAAGCATCAACTGCTGAACACATGCTTGGAAACTCCATTATCACCTTATTTTCGTGGGCAGGAAGTAAAGTTGGTGAAGCCTCACTAGCATATTGTTCGAGAAATTTGTCTCGCTTAGCATCATCTCTTTGCTCATCTGATAATGATTGTAAATCTTCATGGCTTTGCTCCTTGTCAGGTTTGAGAATTAGGTAGCCTTTGGCATGGTTTAGTCCATCAAGTAAAGATCGCAAAGCATTATCGATTTTAGCCACATCAACTTCTGTAGTTGGAGTATTTGGGTTTATTTTGGCTAATTCACATACGGCATTGGCATGGGTGCTCCCTAAGTTTGCTTTACCACCCAAAGTGGCAACTAAATCACGGTCCGACTTGGCAAAAATTTCACCCAATGCTGCCTGATCTAGGCCATGCGGATCTGAAGCAGCTGGCGGTGGTTGATATTGAGCACCTTTTTTCAACACCCGACCGGAGTATTTGGCATGAGTCAAAGGCTGAATTATAATTCCCTCATGGTCGACAAGAATCACATTCCCTTCTCTAAACACTTCAACATAAAGATGCATTTGACCGAATTTGGTATCGAAATCAAGCGCTAATACTCGATCAAAACCCAATTGCCTTACCGCAGTCATTCGAGCATTCTTGAGATATTTGCGCAACACCATAGCAAACGGTGGTGGAGTCATTGGCATGGGACGGTCCCGGTTTGATGTGTAAACTCTTGAACCTCTCACGATTACTAAATCAAATTGATTACTTTCTTTTGGATTGATACGTAAGACAATTTGTTCATAATGCGGCATATATGATTTCTTGACATAAGCACCAGCAAATTGGCTTAATTCGCCAACAATTGCTCGAAGGTCAAACCCGCTCATGTTAGCCTTCATACTACCGCCTCATCTTGCTGTGTGATTCTCGCTTATTGAATGCTACTTGAACCGTAGTAAGACTTTCCCGATATTCTTGGCATCATGAATGTGTTGATGGGCCTTAGCAGCATCTTCTACAGCAAAAATCGAATCAATTACCGGGTCCAAAACTCCTGCTCTAACTCCTTCCAAAATTCGTTGTAGTTGATGGGTCATGACTTTTTCATCATTCCATGTCCCCATATGGACGCCAAACACCCCTTGGTTACGACTCATCATCTTCATTGGATCTAGTTTAGGAGTTTTTCGCCACGCCAAGTAAGCCTTGAGCAGGGATCGTTTACTAGATGGAGCTGCTGATGACATACCAAAAGAGTATATTTTACCACCCATGGCTAATACTTTCAGGCTGCGTTTTAGATTCTCTCCGCTAATCGGATCAAGGATGTGGTCGACTCCTCTACCACCTGTTGCTTGTTTGATAACCTCAACAAAATCCTGATTATGTCGGTCAATTGGGATGCCACCAAACTGTTTGATGATGTCTGCCTTATGTCCCGAAGCAGTAGCCCACACTTTGTTAATTCCCGCCCAATGGCAGAGTTGTAGGGCTGCAGTACCAACCCCACCAGCACCACCGTGAATTAATACAGTATCTGTCGGTTTTAGATTACCCAAGTGATGTAGCATGTGATGAGCAGTGAGGTAAGTGACCGGCATAGAGGCAGCTTTTTCCAAACTCATTTCATCGGGCAATGGAATTACTCGGGAAACTGCGGCAATTACATGACTTGCCTGTCCTCCATTGGACATTGCAGCAACTACTCTTTGACCAACCTCAAATTCGGTTACTCCCTTACCAAGTGAATGGATAATTCCACTCACTTCGTATCCAGGGGTGAAAGGGAATGGTGGTCTTGGCCGGTAAAATCCAAGCCGCATTAGAGTATCGGCGAAATTGATTCCGGCAAAGTGCACTTCAACTCTAACCTCGCCTGCTTGAGGCTCTGGCATTGGCATTTCTATGACATCCAGTACAGATGGCGAACCTGCTTTGGTGATAACTAATCGGCGAGGCATGTCTAGCCTAATGCGTGTCATCAATCAATGCTTGCATGCCAATTGTTGGAATCATCCTTACTGACTTTGCCGCGACGTTGGTGAGACAATAGATGCGCCAGGGTTTGGTCTTTAGCAAGTCCAGGATGGGCACCGGGAGTATCCTCATACGCCTTGATGGCGATGTTTTCGAGTTCAAATAATCCACTTTGAACCGCTTGTAATACCTTTTCGTGCCGTGAGCCGCGATGTTGAATGTAGTGAGTTAATTTCTTTTGCGGCAGTGCGATAACTGGGCCGTGGCTAGGGAATAACAAATGTGGTGCTAAGTCTCTAAGTTGCCCTAATTCCTCGATATATAGGTCCATATC
>CAXHFO010000079.1:0-7236 GCA_964015895.1 uncultured Candidatus Poseidoniales archaeon | reverse complement strand
AGGGGAATGACACCGAACAGATTTGGTTTATTTATCAGAACATTTCTTGGCATATTAAGAGTCTTAATTTTCGTTTCTATCATCATTATTGCTGAAATGTTGGAAGAAATATTTATTGGCAGCCTAAGCCTTGCAGTCTGGTCATTAATTGTTGGAATACCAATGTTTGTATTGATCTCTTCACTCATCATTCTTGGCAATAAGCAGTTTGTCAAAAAGGAGTCTAAAAAGACGGCGATTCTCAGACCGATTGTGGAAAGAGTTTGATTAAAGACCGGCTAAATCACCGGTTTGAATAGTCCACTGACTGGCATAAACACCATCTGCAGCTACTAAATCATCATGCTTACCTCGTTCAACAACTGCACCATCAACCATGCAAACTATCTCATCTGCATTACGAATAGTGCTGAGCCGGTGAGCCACCGCTATTGTTGCCCTATCACTGCCACTAACAATCAGATTCTCTTGGATCCGTCTCTCTGTTTCCGCATCAAGAGCGCTTGATGCTTCATCAAGAATTAGTAGTGAAGGTTGTTTCAATAACGCTCTTGCTAACGAGACTCTAGCGCGTTGACCCCCGCTTAGTTTAGCACCTCTATCTCCCACCATGGTGTCTAGATTATCTTCTAACTCTTGGATGAAGTCCCAAGCACCTGCTAGTTCTAGTGCGCGTTGTAGTTCCTCATCGGTAGCGATTTGGTTGTAAATCACATTGTCCTTAATGGTACCATAGAACAAAAACGGTTCTTGACTTACAAATCCTATTTTATCTCTGACTGAATCAAGCGTATAATCATCAATTGACCGGCCGTTGATTAGTACACTTCCGCTACTAGGTGTATAATAACGCATTAAAAGTTTCAGAATGGTTGTCTTGCCTGCTCCGGTATGACCCATTATTCCAAGGAAATCACCGCCTTCGGCTTTGAAGGAAATACCACTAAGCACTGGCACTGAAGTATTTGGATAAGTGAAAAAGACATTGTCAAACTCTACTGACGTAATTGCCTCATTAAGATCAACCGAGTCTGGATTATCAAAAATTTGTGGCTCTAAATCAACTACAGTAAATACTCTTCTTGCAGCAGCTTCACCTCGCTGCAATTGATTGATTAAAATTCCAAAGATGAATAGAGGCATTGTCATTCTTGTGCTGATTAGTAAGAATGTAACCAATTCACCTGTACTAATCTCGCCTTCACCTGCTAATGACCCACCAACAGACACTAGTAAGCCAAATGCTACACCAGCAATTGCGTAAATCATTGGAACGAAGCGGTTGCGGTCTTGGCTAGCCCCAATCGCTTGGTCGCGATACACGCCAGATTCACGATTAACTCTGTTTGATTCCCAGTCTTGCGCATTGTAGGCTTGGACAACAGAAATACCAGATATCAAGTTCTCTAATACTGCTGTGATTTCACCTGTTGATTCACGCTGTTTACGATATTTTCTCTGTACTCTAGTGGAAAACCAGTAAACTAATGGTATAATGAATATAAGTGGACCGAATAAAACCGCAGCCAGTTTCCATGATATTAGTATCAAAATGGTAAATGCTGTGAAGAATGTTATTACAATTCTGATTATCGAGGTGGATGAATCTGATACTACATCCTCCAGCTGGTTGACATCACTCGAAAGCACAGACATTATCTGACCTGTTTGTCGCATGTCGTAATATGACGCTTCCATAGCAATCAATGAACGAGTGGCATCCATCCTCAAATCATGTTGTATTCGGTAGCCAAGCGTCTGCCATGAATACTCAGATAAACCCTGAAATATTGCTAGGAAAAAGAATCCTATGAAAATTAATGTTCCATAACCAACTTCTGTGGTCCCGGGTAAGAAGGTGACAAAGTCTTGCAAAAATTCCGGCCCACTCATCTCCTTAGTGGTGAAATAATCAATGGCATAACCAATCGCCACGAAGGGCATTAAATCGAATACCCTCGCCATTGCGTTGGAGGTAATACCAGCAACAACTCGTTTAGGATAGCGCTTTGCATAAGGGACAATCCGCCAGATTTGGCGGCCAACCACTTGCGACTTTTCATCATCAGCATCAGGAGACATTAGGTCTGATGATAGAGATGATGCCTCGTTTGCCATGAACATAGCCCTACCCAATCACCTTTTGAACTCTCGTAGAGTATCAAGAAGAGATAGTATTAGCAAATCATTCATGAGGGACCAATGGTTGTAGTAATACATGGGCCGACGCTCGACAAATAGTGCTGTGATGATTTGCTTGTTCTTTTTGTGCCAAATTATGGCGCCAATGGCACTAGCAAATGATACAGATGTGCCCAAAGCATTTGCCACTTCCAGCACAGAATTGGAAGCTTTGAAATCAATCTCGATTGAGCCTAGTTATGAATTATCTAACGGCTGGTTTTCCCCAGAATATTCAGCCGGTGAAATCACCTTACTATACCGTGATGCATCTGTTGTACCTATCGCTAACTGGGTAGAGTGGACTGGACAGGAGGCACTATCCGGACAATACGTAATCACCCACGAGTTCCCAGTACCAACCGAGTGGAAGCATCAATTATCGCAGCATGGTATTGATTGTCATTCATTCATGCCACCCAATGGCTTCAGTTGTGATTTCAACTCAGTAAGTATTGAGCAATTAGAATCACTCAATGTCGAAGGTATATTACAACTAGATTCAGTCGATAAAATCCGCCACGGACTTGCTCAATCATTGTTGGAAAATAGATTCGTTGATCTTGACGTTGTACTTTCAGGCTATGAACTGCCCGAGGGTATTCAGCAACGTGAAGACATCTTTATCTATTCTTTTAGCAGTAGGTTTGCCACTGTTGCAACTAGTGTTTCTGGAGTAAAATGGCTAGCAGCACAAGATGAAATTGAATGGTTGGAAGAGAAACCTATTGCACAGTCTACAGATATTGTTGCTAACACAATAATTCACACTGATGATGTTAAAGATAACACCAAAATGGCCGCACTAGATGGCTCTTATATCGGATTGGACGGCAGTGGCATAATTGTCACAGTTGGCGATACTGGAATCGACAGCGGAGTTGCTGATGCTACAATGCATGATGATTTCTCTGGTCGTATTCACGGCATATATTCATGGCCAAGACATTACAATAGTTGTACTTGGAATAGTCCAACTGACCCTGGACCATGTGATGATGGAGCTGGAGACAATGATGGACATGGAACCCATGTTGCTGGCTCTGTGTTAGGGGACGGGGCAATGAGTGGTGGCATTAATGTAGGAATCGCTCCAGCAGCTGATTTACTATTCCATGCTTGGCAACAAGGTGGTTCTTTTGGTGCTGGAATCCCAAATGACTTCCAAGATTTCTTTGATGTTGCGGTAGAAAATGGTAGTAGAATTCACACCAATTCTTGGGGTAGTTGCATACGTCCATCCTTAGGCGCCCCATGTAACGATTATGGCCTATACTCGACTGGTTCAATGCAAATCGACATTGGTGCAAGAACTCACGAACAACTTGTAATCATGTTTGCTGACGGGAATGATGCTGATGATTTGGATGGTGATGGAGAAATAGATGAGTCTAGTTTACTGTGGGAAGCTACTGCAAAGAATTCAATATCAATTGGAGCATCTGAAAATTACCGTCCATCGAGGGGAATCTATGCCAATAACCCTGAAGGAATGGCTGATTTCTCAGGCAGAGGCCCCACTGAAGATGGTCGCATAAAGCCAGACTTCGTTGCACCAGGGACTCATATTTTTTCTACTAAATCAAGAATGACAGGCCCAGCATCTTCTTCGTGTGGCTGGGGTTCTGATGATGCTGAAACCAATTATTGTTACATGGGTGGAACAAGTATGGCAACACCCATAGCCGCCGGTGCAACTGCTCTGTTACTGGAACATTTGATCGAACAACGTGGTGTTGCAAATCCTAGTTCTGCTTTGGTTAAGGCGATATTTGGAGCATCAACCCATGACATGGATGGCCAATATGGCAGCCCGACAAATGGTGCAGGAGAGGCTATTCCCAATATGCATGAAGGCAACGGATTACTGAATTTGTATAGTGCAGTTCAAACCAACTTTGTGGCTGACGAATCACTATCTACTGGCGTGGATAGAGGTTGGAGTATTACACTACCTGCCGCAGCACATGATCTACAACTAGCATTATCCTACACTGACCCGGCAGCAACTCCGGGAGTTACTCCGTACTTGGTCAATGACTTAGACGTAGCAGTGAAGAGCCCTGCTGGGGTTTGGACTAACTTAACTGATGATTTGAATAATCTGAGAGTTATGAATTTTAGTTCTCCCTCATCGGGTGTTTGGGAAATACACATCCTTGGGACATCGGTTCCTACTGGACCTCAATTCTTCTCACTAGCAATCAATCACGATGTACCAATGGTGAATCTAACTGAGGATGCGGACTTCGATGGTGTTGAGGATGGTGACGACGATTGCCCATCAGTGTTTGGAAATTCAACAGTAGATCGCTCGGGTTGCCCCGATACCGATGGTGACGGGTACTCAAACCCAGACCTAGGTTGGACAGTTGCTGCAAACGGTGCTGATGCTTTTGTTCTTGAACCAACCCAATGGGCTGACCAAGATGGGGATGGATTTGGCGATAACGCAGTTGGATTCCAAGCAGATGCTTGTCCAGTTTCACCCGGAACCTCAACACTAGACCGGTTTGGGTGTGGTGATTTGGATAGCGATGGCTACTCTGACCCAGATGGTGGCTGGTTCATAGCCAACGGGGCTGACTCTTGCCCAAGTGTGAGTGGGAGTTCTAATGTCGACCGCTCTGGCTGCCCGGATGATGATTCAGATGGTTACTCTGACCCAGATCCTTCAGGAATCAATGGTCCTGTTTGGACTATAACTGATGGTGCTGACGCATTTACTGGCAATGCTACTCAATGGGTTGACGGTGATAGTGACACCTTTGGTGACAACACCTCAGGAACATTTGGCGACTCATGTGTTGGCGTGACTGGGACTTCTCAGAGAGACAGGTACGGCTGTATTGATACAGATGGCGATGAATATTCTGATCCAGATCCTTCGGGAACTAATGGTCCTGTTTGGACTATTGCTGACGGTGCAGATGCCTTTGCCTCTGAACCAACTCAATGGGCTGACCAAGACGGTGATGGTTATGGCGATAATCCATCGGGTGTCAACCCAGACTCCTGTCCCTCTATTCATGGAACGTCAAACAAGTTAGCCAACTTTGGTTGCCCCGACTCTGATAGTGATGGATATGCTGATTCTGATGATGAGTTCATCACCGACGCTACTCAGTGGATAGACGCTGACAATGATGGTTATGGTGACAATCCTGCTGGAAATAATCCAGATTCTTGCGTCGGAGTTCAAGGATTCTCTTCACAAGATAGATTTGGTTGCCCGGATACTGATGGTGATGGGTATTCTGACCCTGATGGTGGTTGGACTACAGGAAACGGGGCTGACCTTTGGCCTAGTGATGTAACTCAATGGGTCGATGCTGACGGAGATACATTTGGGGACAATCCGCTTGGTACTAATGGAGATATATGCCCTGGTGTCATGGGAAGTTCGTTTAATGACCGCAACGGTTGTCCCGATTCTGATGGCGATGGGTATTCTGACCCGGACCCTACAGGAGCTAACGGGCCTGTTTGGACTGCTGCTAATGGGGCTGATGCCTTTCCAAGCGATGCCAGCATATGGGCTGATGCTGACGGCGATGGCGTAGACGACGGATCTGACGACAGTTGCCCAGGCGTTGCTGGAACATCATCACAGGACAGACTAGGTTGCCCAGATTCTGATGGAGATGGATACTCAGATAGCGATTCAGCTTGGGGATTCAATGATGGTGCTGATGTATTCCCTAATGATAACACTCAATGGAATGATAGTGACTCTGACGGCTATGGTGATGAGCCAACTGGCAACCTAGCAGATAGTTGTCCGAACGTTTGGGGAGACTCATGGCAAAACAACACACTTGGATGCCTTGATACAGATCAAGACGGATGGGCCGATATCGAGGATGCGCAACTAAACGAGCCAACTCAATGGTCTGATGTTGATGGTGATGGCTATGGTGACAATCTCGCTGGGGTAAATCCAGACGCCTGTCCAAGTGTTCTTGGCAATTCGACCCTAGGAAACCGCATGGGGTGCCTTGATGATGATGGAGATGGCTGGGATAATCTAATCGATGAATTACCATCGACGCCTACCCAATGGTTGGACCAAGATGGTGACGGTTACGGCGATAACGCCACTGGAATCGAGGCTGATTCTTGCCCAGGTATAGCAGGCAATTCTACTATTGATCGATACGGGTGCGTGGATAATGATGGCGATGGCGTTTCCAATGAAAGTGATGCCTTCCCTGACGACCCAACCAGGACTCAGGACAGCGACAATGATGGATATGACGACCTTGAAGATAATTGTATCAATACTCCTGGAAATTCAACTAATGATCGTACTGGTTGCCCAGATACCGATGGTGATGGATATTCTGATGTCACCATGCCATCACAAGGTAATACGGGCTGGAACCTCACCGATGGAGCAGATGCTTTCCCCTTAGAAGACACTCAATGGGAGGACCAAGACGGAGATGGCTATGGTGATAATCCAGCAGGATTCCAAGCAGATGATTGCCCCACTGAAGAAGGGTATTCTAATATTGATTTATTTGGTTGTCCTGATGGTGATAATGACGGAACATCGCAAGGGGATGATGCATTCCCTAACGACGCTACACAATGGTCAGACCAAGACAGTGATGGCTATGGGGACAATCCAAATGGTACCAATCCTGATGCATGCCCAAGCGTTGTAGGAACTTCAACAATCGATAGATATGGTTGCCCTGATGAAGATTCTGATGGGGCTAGTGATGACAATGATTTGTGGCTTGGAGATAATACACAATGGTTTGACTCTGATGGAGATTCATTCGGGGACAATGAAAATGGCACTATGGGAGATAGTTGCCCCAGTGAATTTGGACAATCTAATCAAGGCACTAAGCATGGTTGCCCTGATTCTGATAACGATTTCTGGGCAGATATCGAAGATGATTTCCCTAGTGAAATATCTCAATGGCTTGATTCTGATGGAGATGGTTGGGGGGATAATCAAACCGCTGGAGCCTACAAATTAGATCATTGGCCAAGTGATCCAGCAAGAAATGCTGGTGAAGCAACACTGACTAGTGACATAGC
>CAXHFO010000078.1:0-7283 GCA_964015895.1 uncultured Candidatus Poseidoniales archaeon | reverse complement strand
TCCTGCGTGAAGACCGGAAAGGCCTGTTATTGCAAATAAATGCCAAGCAAATCGCCCGAGTTTTACCATTTTCTGTTGGCAATGATCTATCGAGGATGGTTAGACACGAGCCGTGGCATAATGCGTTAAGGAGTCAACCGGTAATTTTGCCAAGTATGGTTTACTTTACCGAAGGAAACGACAGAGTTGCAGTTTATGATTTGGCTCAAACCGTTACTGGAACTGAGATACAAATAGCCAACAAGTTGGCTGGAATGCTTGGTAAAATCCACGCTGCATTAGATGAATTCTCCACACCAAATACCGAACGTAGATGGAATGACCGGCTGAAAGATATCGAAGCTGAATTGAAGACTACCACTCTTTGGCGAGCGCCGCACAGTCCAGCAACTGTTGGGCTTCCAAGACTCAACTTTGACTTGGAATTACTCGCTAAACAAGGTGATGACATTTATTTTATTGCCGATTCCAGAAGCCCAGTAGAACATATTCTGTGTGAGTCGGACCGCTTGCCAGGGTTGGCCCACTTAATGATGATTGAACAGCAAATTTCCTTTGCACAAGGTATGGATGAAACTGCTAGAAAGGAATTGCTAGATTCATGGTTGGCCACTACGCCCGCTAATTACCGCAGTAAAAAGGCACTCTCTACACTACTTGGTGGGCCGTGGATTTGGCGTTATCATGCGGTGTTATTAGCGCTTGGTGAGGCTCGCATGTATGGGGACGAACCCTTGCGGAAAAAATCCCAAAAGTGGCTTAATGATGTCTCAAGAATACAGGCTCATTTAGGAGTGCTTCGCTTGTGGAAGTCTGGACTTTGGGGTGGAATAATTGGTGTAGTAATTGCCTTTTTTGCTTGGCGAATGGAGTCAATATCGCCAACTATTGCCGGAATTGCCGGCATAAGTTGTTTGCTATTTGCCATTGTAAGCAATCAAATCTATTGGGCTAAAGACCCGAATCCTTACTGATTACATCTGTTGCCTAATTCTGTTATCATAGAATCTTAGTTCATGATTTTTGGCCAATTGCATAACTTCAAGGAGGAATTTTTCTTTTTCCTGTCGCTCATCTGCACCACCTTGAACGTCCCAGTACAGGTTCAATGAAACATCAATCGAGGTGGCGGAAATATCGTTAACTCGGCACCAGGAAGAGTCTTCATTCATAGTAGCAGAATTTTCCATAATTGATTTTAATACATCATCGCGAAATGCTTCGACATTATCCGGGTTGGAGTTGAGGTCAAAATGCAGCATACTTTGCCATCTACGCCATCTACGCTTGCCATAGTTCTCTACCGGAGTGCTAACTAAATTGGCGTTTGGAATGGTGATTACCGTATCAATTCCGGTTCTAATTAGGGTGGTTCGTAGATTGATTTCGATTACTTCACCTTGCGATGCGCCTACTACTACCCAATCACCAACCTTGAACGGGCGGTCAAGTAATACCGTGACTGCGCCAAAGAAATTGGAAATCGTATCTTTTGCCGCAAGAGCCAGAGCCAGACCAGAAATACCTAGTCCGGCGATTAGTGAGGTTAGGTTCAGACCGATTGCGTCGGCGATAAATACTGATCCAATAAAGACAATAACAAACCTCATTACACTCTCTAGGGCACTAATTAACGTCTTGTCACTGCTATCAGCAACTCCATCGCTGTCAAGAATCAGTACCACATCTTGGATGACATTGACTAGTCTAAAAGCCCAAATTACCAGTGCTAAGGCAATGATAAATTGGAAAATATTTGGTAAGATTGTAATCATAATATCCGGCATCACATAGGTAGTAGAGCCATCTTCTACTGCATTTACTAATTGTATCGCCAGCAGATAAGACACGAATGCTCCAACTGCCGAGCCTAACGCTTTATCGGAATTTTTCACAGTTTTATGCTGCAGATTTTTCGAACGAATTATTTTCTTTAACAATGAAGGAGCAAATGCCATAGTCAAAAATCTAACCAAAATTCCGGCAACAATAATGCCAATAATTACTAGTACTGTGGCCTGGTTAACACCAACTGTATCCACTGCTTGAGTGGCAATATCTGTCTCAGTCATGGTTGGTGCACAGCCTCATTACTTTAGAGGTATTCTAAGGTAAATGGCGCGCAGTTTGATTCATTAACTGTCAGTATTGCTGAGGATGCATGAGATTATACCACAATCCCCGATGTTCAAAATCCCGCCAAGCCGTCAAATTATTGACTGATAGAGGAGTATCTTTCCAAGAACACCGCTATCTTGAGGAAGGGATAATGGAAGAGGATTTACCTATTCTAGCGAGTCTAGTCGGGATTGTCCGTAAACAAGAAAAAGAATTCAAGGAATTAGATTTTGCAGTGAATTCAGTAAACGAGGTAATCAAAGCATTGCGGTCTAAACCAAAGCTGCTAGAAAGACCTGTACTGGTGAAAGATGGCAAGGCAATTATTGGCCGTCCGCCAGAAGAACTCTTACAACTACTGTAGTAATTAGATGTCCAAATCCACTTTTTCCACATTGTCTGTTGTTGCAACTTCATGATTCCAATTTAGTAGGCCTGACAGAGTCAACAGTGCCCACAAGATGAGAGGCGGCGCTAAATCAAAATCAAACGAGATTTTGTAGATGAACGGTGGGGTTAATTCAGCACTGATGGCAAAATCGTTTGATGGATCAAGAGCCATAACCGCAATCATCCAGATAAATACTGCACCAGATATTACGGCCGTCAAACGGGCTTGTGATTTACCTTCAGAGAACATAAAAATAGCAAATAAAACCACTGAATTTAGGAATCCATAACTTGCTGAGGTATAATATTCGGAATCTACACCTTGCTGAGTTAGGGGAATTAGCACGTTGAATAATGTGTGCGGTATGAATACGATCACCAGCCACAAGCCTGGTCTGAATAGGTTTCTAAAATCAAATTCCATTATTTGTTTTAAGTTCATGCAACTTCCTCCAGTTGAGTTTCTTGATTGCTATCTGCGGCTTTATTTTTGGTTATTTTTTTGCTAATTAAGACAAATGTACCGACCGAAGAGAACACTAACATCAGTGCAATTAGCCATTTTGTATCGATAGTTACGGTGCCAGAGTCGTTTTTAGCTTCCTCATTTGTCTCTGTTGTTGGCGGCTGTGAATTGATTCCGGCGTTTCTTGGATTAGCATCAAGAATATCTAGGAAACCATCATTGTCATCGTCTAAATCTTGATTGTCGCCAATTCCATCACCATCAAAGTCACCGGTTTCAGCAGAATTTAGCGGGAATGCGTCATAGATATCCAGTACTCCGTCGCCATCATCATCTAGGTCGACTGAATCTGCTTGCCCGTCATTGTCATAATCACCGCTAGATGATGCGTCCAGAGGAAATGCGTCATCACTGTCTAGAATTCCATCATTATCATCATCAGTATCCGCATTATTGCCGGTTCCATCGTTATCAGTATCGAGCCATTCTGATGAGTCTAATGGGAACTTGTCATCAGTGTCATTCCATCCATCATTATCATCATCAATGTCCGCATTATCGCCAAAGGCATCACCATCGAAGTTACTCTGCTCACTGGCATCTAACGGGAACACATCTAGCGAATCTAACACGCCATCATTGTCGTCATCAGTATCATCCTCATCAGGAGTGCCATCACCGTCGGTATCGAGTTTTATCTCTTCAGTATTGCTGTCTTGCTCATCGAGAATTCCATCATTATCATCATCGTTATCCTCGATTAGATTAGTCGAACATCCCTGCAAGACCGTATCTGGCTTGCCATCATAATCAGAATCTAAATGGGCACATGGATCCCATGGGAAATTATCATTATCATCTTCAAATCCATCATTATCATCATCTTCATCAGCGTTATTACCAATACCATCGCCGTCAGTATCGTAATATTCTGCAGAATTTTTCGGAAAAGCATCTTGACTATCTACTACGCCATCATTATCGTCATCATTATCTGCATTGTCTCCTAGTGAATCGCCATCATAGTTGGCGCTTTCAGTCGGGTCAAGTGGGTAGAGGTCTAATGAATCAATGACTCCATCGTTGTCGTCATCATCATCAGCATTATTTCCTAATCCATCATTGTCGGTATCATACTGTTCATTTTGATTGTAGGGAAATGCGTCATTGATATCATTGACACCATCATTGTCATCATCTTCATCGGCGTCATCATTGACTCCATCATTGTCAAAATCCGAACTACCAGTTCCGCCATTGTTGCCGCCACCGTTGTTGCCGCCACCGTTGTTGCCGCCACCGTTGTTGCCGCCACCGTTGTTGGAATCATCATCGTCGTCGTCATCATCGTCGTCGTCATCATCGTCGTCGTCATCATCATCGTCGTCATCATCGATTTCTTCACATTCACCAGGATAATCTTCGTCGGTAGGATCGTCTTCAGCATCCCACTCACATTGACTGTCTGCATTACAAGCAGATTCGGTAGTGTAGGTATCTTCGCAGAAATCGTCATCGCGACCTTGAGTTTCGAGAAGATTTGATTTGTCGACATTTTCCAGTAATGATATGGGTGTTACCATCGACATCATCAAAATGATAAAGAGGGCGAAAATAGGAATTTTTGACTTCAACATGTAATCTCCCCATACCAACGAAAACGATCTCTCTATGCCAATCCACTAAACTGTATGTTAAAATATTTAGGTACTCCTAAATACCTATTATTATTCGTAAAACCATGCCGGCTTGTATCAATTGTGGCGGCTCACTAAACAGCTGGATTGATACTTGTCAAAATTGTCAAATAAGTTTCGCATCAGTGTTTGACAACCTACAACTTAATGGCCAACATCAAGTGCCAAATTGTGGCAATTGCAAACAAAAGTGCGCAAAGAAAGTCAAGTCTGAATGTTGTGAAAAATACAAGCGCAAGAACAAACACTGTTCAGAATGTCCACACTGTATCACCAACATAGGAATTATAGGAAGGGATAATTTTGTCTGATAGTCAAGAATATTATGACGACCTCTTAGTTAAGGGGTATACTAAGCAAGATGCCCTGCAGTATACCAAAAAGTACTATCCCGAATTTACTTTAGATGACTCGCTAATTGTCCCACTTATCGATAATAGCGAGGGCGCTTTATCAGGACAAGAATTCAATCCGTATGCCCCATCACCGGTGGCTGAAAAGCAAGAAATAATCCCTCAAGATGTCAAAGATAAATTTTCTCAGGGATTACAACTTGTCACAGATAAGGCTAGTATGATTGTCAAAGACAAACGTCTTGCTACTGGTGCTGGAATCGTTTTCCTCGCTGTGCTAGTGAGTGCAATAATTCTCTTGCTTCCAACTACTGCAGGACCAATTGAGGGAACTTGGATTAAGGCTGATGGACAAGAATTTGAGTTTGAGAAAAATGGGGATTTAGAATTTGATAATAGTTTTACGTCGACTTGGGATTACCAAGGCAGTGTGTTGACGATGACTAGCACAAGATTAGCAGTCGATAGTAATAATCAAATTTATGAAATGGAAATAGTACAAAAGCTGAACATCGAATTAATCGACGATGATAACGCAATGTGGATGTCTTGGGTCTCGCTTACCGTCGACGGACAACAATCATCACAAATGTCAGATGGATGTTTCTTGATGATGAAACAATCAACTGCATCAACACCGGACGAATTTTACACCCAATCTCTGAACTATGAAGATGACCGGCCAAACTGGTGTTAATCGATATTTTGCCGATTAAATCGATGAAATTTTACTCGACGGCTTCAAGAACTCAAAGCACTTCGCTAACACGATAGGATGTCGTCGAATAGTAAATCTCCAATTGTTGCGTTAAAGACAAGGCCATCTTTTGGTGTGCTGTTGTGCCTTCCGCTACTGCTTTCTTTGATGACACCGATGGTTGCTTCATCACTTGCCCAGGACGAGCCATCTGGTTTAGCGCCGACCGATATCTGGTCAGAAGATTATTCTAACGAAATTTTCCCTTGGGCACCAGAATCAGACCGCGATAGGCAATTCAAAGAATACCATACTTATGAGACCAGTAAGGCTTTGATGTTACAACTTGAACAAGAGAATCCAGATATTTTTGAATTCCATGAAGGCTTACTAGGCGGCGTTAATGCCCGTGGCGAAACGGTCAATGCGGATACTTACGAGGGCTGGTATTATGGTTATTCATCGCCGTGGATGAAGGTTACTGCTGATGTTCAAGGCGGGGAATTCAATGAATTCGTTGGCGATAACGGCAATTATGCTGACCGCCACGATGTCATGATTGTTGGGAATCACCATGCAAGAGAGTGGATGTCTTACACTGTAGTGCTAATGCAGTTGGAAGTCATCGCTTTCTCATACAACAACATCGGCTATGATAATGATGGCGACGGTCTTGTCGATGAAGACCCGTGGGGCGATGGAAACAATGACGGAATTCTCGATGATGATGGTGATTGTCTTGCACTAGACGCTCAATATCAGGACTCAAACGGAGACGGTAATCCATGTGGCCCCGGCGACCTTGGAGTGGATGAAGATTACTCTGAGCAATTTATTGTCGATCTTATCAACACTAGAGAGCTTTACATTATTCCTATCCTGAATGTTGATGGCAACATCTACGACCGTGAAGTATTCTGCCCTGCTCCGGCTTGGGAATCTTGCCCAAGTGGTGGTTGGAGAAAGAATTTGAGAAATAACGGTCCAGACCCACTACCAGATTTCAACGAAGAAGTTGACGAAGATTGTGATGGTGTTGATTTGAATCGTAACTATCAGTTTGAATGGGGCGCACCTCTAGGTGCTACAGTTCCATTGATTCCTGGTACCTGCACTCCTTCAGAAGATGAACAGGCTGGAATTGCCAATAACGATGTTTACACCGGACCATATGATACCCAGGATAATGATGGTGATGGACTAATCAATGAGGATAACGTTGACGGTGAAGATGATGATAACGATGGTCGAACTGATGAAGATTGGGCGGGCGGAAATTCAGAGCCAGAAACTAGGTTCATTCAAGATTTAACAGAAATGAATGATGATGTTGGTAATGGTGCTAGTGAATTCAAAGCAACAATTACTCATCACTCCTACTCTGAATTGATTCTCTACCCTTGGGGCCACTGTACAGACTGTGAAACAACAGATCACGATCAATTGATTTACCATGGCGATAAGTTGGCTGAAATGACCGATTATACCAATATGCAATCCTCAGACCTGTATCCAACAACAGGAGATTTCTGTGACTGGCATTATGGCGTTCATGGCTCGTA
>CAXHFO010000077.1:0-7283 GCA_964015895.1 uncultured Candidatus Poseidoniales archaeon | reverse complement strand
AGCAGGCTCAGACACAATTATCGATAGTGAATTGATGCAATTCGCACCGCTGATTCTTCTTCTTCCAATGTTAGCATTCCCAGTAATTTTATTCCTCGGACGTGTTTTCAATAGGAACCCATTTTGGAAAGATACCATGAAAGAGGGGGGCATAATTGCCTTAGTGGTGATGGCATCAAGCCTAATTATCTCCTTGCTACTAATCAAAGACCACATAGGTGGATTTGCCAGTATGAAAGATTCTGTAGATTTCCTGTGGCTAAATTCCAGTGTTTATGAGAGCGGCAGTTTAACCTCGATATCCTTTGGTTTTGGAATTTATATTGACCATATTACTGTAATGCTATTGTTCGTCGCATCGTTCCTTTGCTTGTTGATTAATATCTTCAGTATTGGCTACATGAACACCGACCCGATAAACGATAATCGCAATCATAGATTTTACGCTGAATTCGTATTATTCTGTTCCGGTATGCTAGGTATGGTGCTAGCAGATTCGTTCCTCTGGTTGTTTATTTTCTGGGAAATAATGGGTCTTTGTTCCTACTTACTAATTGGTTTTTATTATGAAAAGCCAAGTGCTGCTTATGCGGCAAAAAAGGCTTTCCTAACCACCCGTATCGGCGATGTATTCCTAATGATTGGACTTGTGATGATGTGGGATTTATTCGGTTCTTTAGATTATACAGTGGTATTTGATGAAGCAAATATTGCCGCTGTGGCAGCTGAATCCTCAAGCACATTACAGTGGGCTCTTGGCATGATGTTCATTGGCGCAGTTGGTAAATCAGCCCAATTCCCGCTACACGTATGGTTGCCAGATGCTATGGAAGGGCCAACCCCTGTCTCAGCGCTTATACACGCTGCTACAATGGTAAATGCCGGTCTTTACTTAGTAGCAAGAATGTTCCCATTCTTTGGCGCAGAAGCTTTGCAAAATGATTTAGTTGATCTTGCCTTCATCATCGCTTTAGTTGGTGGAATTACTGCGGTAATGGCAGCAGCAATTGCCTTTGTCCAGCATGATTTGAAAAAGGTCTTAGCTTATTCAACTATGAGTCAATTAGCCTACATTTTCACCGGTCTAGGTTGTGCAATGTTCCTTGCCAATACCCTTGACTGGCAAACAGATAGCGATGCACACTACATTGTGATTGTCGCTTTTGGTGCTGCATTATTCCACTTGTTTAACCACGCGATGGCCAAAGGTATGCTGTTTATGGCCAGCGGTTCAGTAATTCACGAAGTACATCATGCGCATCATCACCTACACCACCACCATGATGACCATCACGATGATGATGACCACGGTGAGCATGAGGATCACCACGACGACGAATTTGATGCACAATCAATGGAAAACATGGGCGGACTAGCCTCTAAGATGCCACTTACTGCAACCGCAATGTTGGTTGGTTCTGCTTCAATTATGGGCCTACCACTGATTGGTGGTTTTTGGTCAAAAGAAGGAATAATCGCTAATGCATGGAGGGTTGCTCTGGAGGACCCCCGTTTCTTCCTGCCAGCAATGTGTGTTCTTGTTGGAGCTGCAATGACTGGCTTTTACATGTCCAGAATGTGGCTTAAGACGTTTGCCGGTAAACCAAAGACCGAAGTTGCTGCCCACGTTGGCCAGACCAATACTTGGATTAAAATCCCATTATTTGTACTAACATTTGTTACACTATCAGCAATTTTGTTTGCTGGAATGGGCTTTACTCACTGGGCACCAGACAGCGAATATGGCTTAATGTCTGATAGGAATCTATTCGATGGTATCGTTTATGAACTGGATCACGCGTTTGCTAATGGTGAAGCGTTCTTCTTTGTTCTAACCTATGTAGCAATTGCCATTGGTGCAATATTAGGACCAGGGCTTGCGCTTTCGCTATATGGTGGCAATTTAGCCGAAGGCGAGAAAGTTAAGCCATGGATGAAGCCAATTATTACCCTAAATGCTTGGGTTCACGGTCGTTACAACTTCGATAATCAAGCAATTGCCAAATCTGGATTATCTAGGGCACTTGAGAATAGACTCTACATCGATCACTATTACGATATGGCAATGCTCAAGATAGTCGCAGGATTCTCCGATAAATCGGCTGAGACGGACAAGAATGTAGTTGATGGTGCAATCAAAAAGATCGAGACTGGAACTCAATCGATTTCCAAAGTGGTTCGTTCCATGACTACCGGGTCTGCTCGAGATTATATCCTAATGGTCGCAGTTGGAACATTAGCCATTTTCTTTTTACTGTGGGGGGTGGCTTGATTGAATGACTTGATTTCTATTCCGTTAGTGGCA
The DNA here is from genome assembly GCA_964015895.1 of uncultured Candidatus Poseidoniales archaeon. Lineage (GTDB taxonomy): Archaea > Thermoplasmatota > Poseidoniia > Poseidoniales > Poseidoniaceae > MGIIa-L1. The sequence goes on along the minus strand of CAXHFO010000077.1, from coordinate 4,978 downwards.
TTCCCGCTGATTGCCAGCATGATTTTACTAGCGTTTGTGTCAAACGGCAACGCTCGAATGCGAGCTCGTTTAGTTGGGCCAATTAGAATGGCTTGTCTGATATTTTCATTGTTGATGCTCGCTCTAACTACTGGTATGTTCTTTAGATACTTTGGTGATGTAACTTGGATGGATATAGGCTTCAATGAATATGAGTTTGAGCATAAGTATACCTGGGTGGAAAGTCTTGGAATAAATTGGGCAGTAGGACTTGATGCACTATCTTTCCCTATGGTTTGGTTAACTACTTTCTTGCTTCCTGTCACCATAATTGCGACCTGGAATGAAAAACATGGAGCAACCTATTTCCCGCTCCTATTGATGATGGGTGGTGCACTAATTGGCGTATTTGTCTCACTTGACTTATTCATGTTCTACGTATTTTGGGAATTAACGCTAATTCCAATGTTCTTCCTTATTCTAAAATGGGGCGGCAAGGATCGAAAGTATGCTTCTCAGAAGTTCTTCATCTACACCTTTACTGCCTCAGTGGTAATGCTGTTGGGTCTAATCACCTTGTATTTCTTACAAGATCCATACAGTTTGGCATCATCAGGTACGATGACTGGTAGGAGTTTCTCTATTCCCGAACTGATAGATAATGCAAGAGCGAACAATATTGGAGACAATTGGTATCTAGGCGCTCAAATGCAAAAGATACTCTTTGTTATGCTGATGATCGGATTTTTGGTTAAACTGCCAGCAGTCCCATTCCATACTTGGCTGCCTGATGCGCACGTACAAGCCCCAACGGGCGGCTCTATGCTGCTTGCTGGAGTAATGTTGAAAATGGGCGCATATGGAATGTTTAGGCTACCAATTAGTCTGTTTCCACATGCATTATATCATTTCCAACTAGCTTTGATGATAATTGGTATGATTTCATTAGTGTGGGGGGCAATAGTTTGTTTGGGTCAAACCAATCTCAAGAAGATGGTCGCCTATTCATCGGTATCACACATGGGAGTAATTCTAATTGGCATTGCTACAATGCAACCAATGGGTTGGGCTGCAGCCCTGTTCATGATGTTTGCACACGGAATAATCAGCCCAATGCTGTTCGCAGTCTGTGGTGCGTTCAAACATCACTACCACAGTATGGAAATCGGGGCAATGAGAGGCATGGCAAAACATTCACCATGGCTTGCTACCTCGATGATGTTTGCCTGGATGGCATCTCTAGGGCTGCCGTTACTTGCCGGATTCGTCGCGGAAATAATGATGCTAATCGCACTTTGGAAAATGATCTCCCTCGATGGATGGAGTATTTGGTGGATGGTTGGACCAGCGCTGGTTTTAGCCCTAACTGCAGCTTATTATCTATGGTCAATGCAGAGAACAATATTTGAAGGTGGAGAAGATACTCAACCTCCAGAATCTATGAAAGGACAGGCAATTCCAGATATTAGTAGTTCAGAAAAATTCGCGATGCTGATCTTGGCGCTATTTACAATAATCTTTGGTGTTCTGCCATGGATTGCATTAGACATGATGGATGATTGGACTATTCAAGCATTTGAGGGCTTAATAATCCCGCTCCTAAAGGGAGGTGCCTGATATGTCTACGGTAGAAAATGTTGAGCCATTTGGTGATGGTTTCATATCTGCACTATGCCCTGAACTGATAATTTTTGCCGGTCTTTTAGCATTGATTATAATCCCGAACCTCGGTAAAGGTACTGTCAGAATACCAGGTACTCAAACCAGAGTAATGTGGTTACTTGGTGGCGAGCGATTCAAAATTACCAGTAATCCAAAGATGCCTGCATGGATTGCTACACTCACTTTAGCTGCAGCATTTACTCAAACGGTGTTATCATTCCAAGATGGGGTTGATAGAACTGCTATTGTTACTGAAAGTGGCACACAATTATTGTTGGTAAATGGGTTTAGTAGAGTATTTGAAATGATATTCTTTGGTGCACTTACTCTTGCAGCATTTGCCTCCATGAATCGTTTAGAGGTCAAAGGAATAGGTCCTAAATTGTCAACAGATAACCTGTATAACAATCGCCGACAAGCAGATTTCTATATCCTAATGCTTACTTGTGGATTGGGTATGTCTGTAGTCGCCCTTGCGCAAGACTTGTTTGTCTTGTTTATTGGTCTTGAATTAGCGTCGTTCTCAACCTATGTTTTAGTTGCCTTCTACAAGGAATCTAAGGTTGGTACTGAAGCTGGAATGAAATATTTCATCGTTGGTTCAGTAGCATCCGGAGTTGGTCTTTACGGCCTTTCAATGCTCTACTTATGGGCCGGTTCTTTACAATTTGATGTCCTTGCGGCACAATTCGTCATTAACGGTACAGACCCACTTCCACTGATCGGTATCGGCTTTGTTTTGGTTGGCTTTGGTTTCAAAGTTAGTGCAGCGCCTTTCCACTTTGCAGCACCAGATGCATATGCCGGTGCTAGCAGTCCAGTTGCAGGTATTCTGGCAACAGCAAGCAAGGCTATGGGGATTATCGGGCTTATCAGAATGCTGTTAATCGTTGCCTCACCTGAGGCAAGCGAAGATGGAACAGTATGGTTAACTTTGCTTGGAATAGTCTCACTAGTTACTATGACCTGGGGTAACATTGCTGCCCTTGGCAGCACTAATCCTAAGCGTATGCTTGCCTACTCTTCAGTTGCTCATGCAGGATACATGCTTGCTGCAATAACCGCAATTGGGGCATGGAATTGGGATGATTCACTTGCTGGAGAACCTGGTGAAGCAGCCGTCGCCGTACTAACCGCAGTGATCTTCCATCTTGTGGTTCTTGTTGCGTTTAAGCTTGGAGCCTTCCTAGTCCTCTCGGTATTAGAATCAGATGGCGATGCGTCACGTCTCTCATCGCTTGGTGGTTTAGCAAAGCGTGAACCATTCCTCGCAGTTGCTATGTTTATCTTCATGATTTCACTTGCTGGCGTACCGCCACTGGCAGGATTCGTTTCTAAACTTCTAGTGATAATGGGTATTGTCAAGGTGGCCGTCGGTCAGATGGGTGCCGAAATTATGGCTGGTGGAGATTATGGTCTAGGCGATGTCCATTGGGTTTGGTGGTTAGCCCTTGCTATGATAATCAACTCGGCAATTTCGATGTTTTATTATCTACGAGTTGGCGTAGTTATGTTCTTTGAGGAACCCGAAGAAGGCAGAACAGGTCCGCTACCACATGGATGGCAAGTAAGATTTGCAATACTAGCCTGTTTGATGGCAACACTATTCATGGGAGTTGCCAGTGACCAATTGTTAGAGATTTGTGAAGTTGCGGCAAAGAGCCTAAATTATAGTTGGAATTAATCTGCTTCTATGTGGTCAATTCAATAAGGGATGTCGATTAGGCAGGATGAGTGAGACTCAATGGGTAGAAGGCACGAAGAGAAAGTCGATGTAGAAGAATTAGCCCGTCTGGAAAATCCAGAGGATGGTTCGACTGGTAAGATTCGTGTCAAAATGCCTAACCGTAGAATCAATGAAATGTTCGCTTTAGCCGACCAAATCCTAGGCGGCAGAAGAGTGTCAATACTTTGCGAAGACGGGGAGACTAGACTTGCTAGGATTCCAGGTAAAATGCGCCGTAGACAATGGGTTAGAGAAGGTGACTTGATAATTGTCTGGCCGTGGGATTTTCAAGATTCTAAGGCTGATGTAAAGCACAGATATACCAAAACTCAAGCAATGTACTTATCGAGAAAAGGAGCGCTCCCTGATGATGTTGATATCTTTGGCATGAATGTAACTCATGACGAGGATGATGAGCATGATGATATCTTTGGAGTCATGGACGCAGAAGAAGATGATGTAGTAGAGGACTCTGACGATGATGTCGACGCTATGTTTGGCGATTCTGAAGAAGAAGACGACGATGTTGATGACATGTTTGGCGACGCTGAAGCCGAAGAATCCGAACCGGCACCAACAGAAGAAGCCGAAGAGCCCTTTGTCCCTGTTGAAGAATATCCAGACTCCGGTGATGAGGGTGATGATGATGATGACATCGATATCGACTCATTATTCGGCTAAATAACAGCCCAGAGGTGGTCGATTGAAAGACCGAAAAGAAAACTGGGACGAACTTGCAATCAACAAGAATCGTAATCGGAAAAGAAAATCCAAGCGATCAAAGTCCAAGAAGAAACTCGATCAAGATGAACGAGATGATAAGGATTTTATTGATTCTCTAGAAACTTCTACCGGCAAGTATGAGTGGATGAAGGAAAAACGCTACAAATCCCTATTTCGCGATATAGAAAATAAACTGCAAGGGGTTATGGGAAAGGGCTCGTTTGAATGGGTAGATCGGCGGGTTTTCGATCAAGTATTTGACAGACTTACTCTTATGTCAATTTTTAAATTGATGAAAAATGAAGTAATTGATACTGTTGATTTTCCAGTTGCTAGAGGAAAGGAAGCTCACGTATTTCACGGCACAGATCCAAATGGTAAACCGATTGCTATCAAAATATTTCACACATCAAATGCAGTTTTTAAGAATCTAATTCAATACATCGAAGGAGATCGCAGATTTAGCGGACTTCGACGCCGACATCGAGATTTAGTCGACATATGGGTCAGAAAAGAACAAAGAAATCTCTCAAGATTGGCCAAATGGGGCCTTAACGTGCCAGAACCATTGGGTATTCACAAAAATGTCTTAGTGATGGATTATCTTGGTAATGATACATCTCCATACCCGAAATTACGGGAGGTTTTGATTGAAAATCCACAAGAAGTATATGAGGAATTATTAGAATTTCTTGCGGTAGCGTGGCAAAAAGCAAACCTGGTTCACGGAGATTTCTCGCCATTCAACATTCTTTGGAGCGATGAGGTTGGACCAATCGTAATCGATGTAGGTCAGTCAGTAATACAATCCCATCCTAAAGCCCAAGAATTTCTAATCAGAGATGTGACAAGATTGGTAGAATGGGGTAATAAGAACGGCTTGGAAGT
>CAXHFO010000076.1:0-7495 GCA_964015895.1 uncultured Candidatus Poseidoniales archaeon | reverse complement strand
TAGTCATTTTATCACCTCAATCACAATATGTTAACCAATCTACATAATCGGTGATGCCGGTTATCACATCACCGTCCATAAATACAGGTATAATTGGAAGTCCTACAGGAGCAGGGCCGCCAGCGACCTTAATTCCTGCATAGCTAAACGTTGCACCACTAGAGCGGTTTCTGTTAGAGTTCATTTCTAACGCAGTAGGGTCAAATCTTGAGGAATGGCAGATACAGAATAGTTTAGTTCCGCCATCATCGCCACCGCCGGGAGTCCATGAATCATCAGTGAATGAGTTTGATACTAATTGCCATCCTGGAATGCAGCAAAGATGAGTACACCTGCCGTAAATGATTACAATATTGTCAGATGGGAAAATTCTCGGGTCAACGTCTGACATGTCCTCAAAGTGACCTATTCGCTTGCCAGTTTCGTCGTATCCTTCCATCGTTTGGAATCTTGCTTTACCAAGGGCATCTGGCATGTCTTTATTTTTCTCGTGGTCCACATATACGACAATAACTGGGACACCATTCCAAATTCCTGCTGCTCCAGCGGTTCCGGTGCTAGACTTCGCAGCTTCGTCAACGAAATCTTGTCGAGTCATATTGACTTCGTGTTTAGCCCCATACCAGGCTTCATCTTCACGGCCTTTGGCCCAGAATTTTATGGTGCCTTCTCCACCGGTTCCTTCGGTGTCTGGTGGCATGATGAGTGCGGTGAATCCCAACACACCCAGTGATGCAGCTAATACTCCAGTCGCAGTGTTGAATCCATATTTCAAAAATTGCCGGCGATTGATTACTTTCCCAGCACCATATGCTGAGTCGTCCCCGCCCAATAATGGCGCAGGTTTCAAATCATATTCTCTAGCCAACTAAATCACACCTTGTATTCTTTCCAATCTTTTTGATGCTCAGGAATAAATTTGTTTATTGCATTTTTTACGATAATCGTGTCTGGTAAGATAAATCTGAGGTATACCAAACCCATCAAGATAAGAGTGGTGATTGACATTGCTAAGTGGAAGGCTAGTTGCCTTTGATCCCAATCTTTGGCTAGTCCATAGATTAATGAAAATACCCAGTAACACAACCAGAAAATTCCCCAAATGAAAAAGAACATTGTTAGGTAAGACGCTCCAGATGGTGCTAGCTTTGCACTTACAATTGACCCCATGTCTGCCTCAGTAAACACTCCTTTGTCGATTGCCATCTCCATTTCTTCTTCAGTAAGACTGGCATCTTCCAAGGATTTTCTTGCGTCTTCTACGGTGATATCGCCCTTGGCAACTTTCCGTAGTAGTTTTGTGATTGTATCATCCATCATTGATCACCTCTTCGCCTTATCTTATATCGCAATCTCAGCTGGTTACTTCTACCTTTGTAAGATGATGAGAAACTGTACCTAAGCATTAATCCTGCAAATACAATCACAGCAATAACTGCGCCAAACCCAAGCAAACCTAGGACGTGGGCTCTGAATTCAGCTCCCATGTGATGAAGATCGACTCCAGTTTCTTCAGGCTCAGGAGGGCTAACATTCCCATCGCCAGCGAATAGTGTTCTTGTGCCCATTGCGGATGTGCTTTCGTCACCTTCTTGCAGGGCAAAAATAAGTTGATTCCATTTATCTTCTGGTCCAGGTCCTTGGTCTCCATTGACTGAATTTCCAGTGATCCAAAAGTCAACTACTCCGCTTCCAGAATCCGGTGCTGCCCAAGTGAAAGTCCACATTCTGTCAGAGTTACCTGCTGCTGCTTCGGTCTGTGTTAGAGTGGTTACATCGTCTTCCCAATTCTGTAAATTTTCACCAGACAGTTCTCCGTTGGAGACGCGCATTGAGAACCCAGCAGTCCATGGACTAGCGGCAGCAGGTCCGCCTATAATTTGCAATTTTAATTCGTAGAATTCTCCGCCTATCCATGCGTATGGGACGTCATCGAGGATAATTTGCACTGTGTTGTCGGCTGCTGCGTTGTGACATAAACAACCTTCTTTGGCGACATCATCGATGGTTTCACCAGCGTTTGATTGCTCTCCACCAATGCCTCCATGGTACGAGGAGGCAAGGCTAGGAGTGATTAGAATAACCAACAAAGATATGCCTAGCGCAAGGCGTTTCGAGATAGGCTTGCGCAACATAAACACACCCAGTTATTTATCCCACCTATGTGAACCCTTTAAACATTGTCAAATTTAGCAGGGGAATTTATTCGCAGTACCTCGTTTTTGGACGGGTTTATAAACCTTGAAAACAACCTTAAAATCATTCTTAAAGGGGATAGTTCAATAATTAGGAGTTTTTGGCAATAATTATTCTTATGTCAACTCCCTTTGAGAACACCTATGGTTTGTCAGATAGTCAGTTAGCAGATTTAGAAGAGGCGGAAGAACTTATTTTAAAAAATAGTCTTGGAAAAGCCGAAGAATTGTTACTCAAAATGCTTGAATCAGACGACGAATGCATCCCCGTTTTGTCCAATTTGGGTCACCTGTATGGGCGCTATCTGTCGGAGTTTGAAACGGCCGTGAAATATTATGACAGGGTTTTGCAATTAGAGCCGGATAATGCTTGGGCTAGAGATTCGAGAAGAAGGTATCTTCGTTACATTGATTGACAGCCTAAAGTTCATTGATGTTCAACTTCACCATTGGCTAATGGAATCATCACAGATTCTGATTGTAGGGGTCGGCGGCATTGGTTGCTCTTGGGCAAAAGGTGCTTGGTCTCGCTGTGATTCAGAAGCGGATATTTTGCTAATCGACGCTGATGATGAAAGTTTTTCAGAGGTTGAACGTGGTCATGTTTTACGCTTGGGAACAGTTGTTGATAAACTCGGCTGCGCTTCATTACCACCGTTAGCAGAACAGCGTATGCGGAGTGTTTCATCCGTGGTCAGTAAATTGATGGAGCCTGTAGAATTGGTAATTTTATTAACCGGTCTTGGGGGTGGAACTGGAACTGGAGCAGCACATGAATTCGCCCGACAAGCTAGATTATCAGGAGCGATTGTAATTGCAGTTTCAGCAATGCCTTTTGCAGTACAATCCACGAGGCTAAAGATTGCTGAAGATGGTTTTGATCGTTTGGATAAGTTTGCCCATGTCACAGTTAGACTTTCTTTGGAAAGATTAGCCCGACAAGCAAGAGAAAAGGGGCGCTCTTGGCAGATGGGAGCTGAGTGGGTCGAGGATTTGGTCGATGGCCTGGTTAGGACCCTACTTAGAATGGGATTGATTAACCTAGATTTGATGGACTTAAGGGCCATAGTTGAACAAGAAGGTAATGCTACTTTATTGGTTGGAATGGGTGAGCCAGAAGAGCCAGAAAAAATTCTTCATTCAGCAATGATGGCACCTTTGGCTGCTCTGGACGTAAGCGGTGCTACTGGATGTCTGATTCAAATCGAGGGTGGATTGGGGATGACGTTAAGTCAGGTTGATTCCGTAGCTAGGTTATTTACCGAAGCATTAGATTCAAATGCACAAGTAATACTTGGGGCTAGGGTAAGCGAAGATTTGGTAAATACCATCCGAGTAGTTACTTTACTCGCTGGAATAAAGGATTCTAATCAACCTCAATAACCGAATCCCATTCAACATCTTCGATAACTGGAACTTCCTCGCCATTTTCCCAATCTACGTCGTGGTCTTCTTGCCATGATTCCTCTTCTGAGTCGGTTTCTAAAGGAGTCTTATCAGCATCATCTAATTGTTCAATTTCGGAATTCTCTTCCTCGTAATCTCTGGTTTGCTCAACAATACGGCTGACCTCAACAGACAAGTTATCCTGGCCAATTATGTCTGCTAATACTTTTCGATGAATCACTACTACGGCAATTATTACTACAGCATGGCCAATTTGCATTACAGTTGTTATGTCATCAAACACGCTAGTCAGCATCGCAACGCTGCCAGCATATGCGTATCCAAAAGCCAAGCCCCAAGACAATGCATTTTCTTCATTGATTGGCCTAAAATTACTTTTGTAACCTTTAGCACTCATTGACCAAATTGCGATAAAGACGGTAAAGATCATCAAAATTAATTCCTCGAATAGAACTTGTATGTTAGTTGGGTCGAGGAAAATTTGACGCCAAAGAGTTAGCAGGTGCCATGAAATAAAAATATGACAGATAATAGTCCAACGATTACTGAAATTATGCAAGCGATATTTCATTGAAGCTAATTTCTTCAGTTGCCAATTATATCCAACATTGGCAACCAACACCAAAACTGTGATGCAGGCAAATGGTAGGCTGTCTAAGAACGCCCCACTGATTGACAAGTCTAAGTTATGAATTTTGTAAAAGATAGCCGCTAACGTACTGGATGTCAATGCTATTATCCCAACTGAAAAGACAACAGACATCGGCAAATAGGTTGGCTTTTGTTTGTCGGCTAAATTAGCACTTACTGATGAGGCCCATCTGGTAAAAGAGGTCCCTTGGACTATTGACCAGACGACAAATAGACTGCCCATGACCAGAGGTAGAACTCCGTCCCCAATTGGTATAACTCCATTGTCGCCAAATAATAATATCATGGTAAAAAATGAAATCATCGCCATCACTAACGGGAAAATACAAATTCTAAATTTGGCCAAATTACGAACTATGAATGGTCTTTCATCACTTATTTCATCGTCTAAAGTAATCCACTTTTTGACTGTGGAATTATTACTTGCCAATGCACTAATTCCATATCCGATTGATAAACTGGTAAATGCCATCGCCGAAATATTGGTTAATGAATCAGCGCTTGAAGTAATGTATAGCACTGTTGAGAGAATGGTTATTAAAAATAAATGTGGCATAGTCGAAGTAGATACTAATGTTTTGGCAAGAGAGATTAACGAAACATTGGTGCTTTCATATTCTGCCAAGAGATCTTGGCTAGAATTGTCCAACTCTTTAGCATCACTGTCCATGTGGCATCATTGAAGGGCTAATGTCTCTTAGATTTCATCTTATCCAAAGAAATAAAGCCAATTACAACTTGTTAGTGTTATGGCCAAGCGACTGACTAAAGCACTGCGCGGCAAACGTCGATGGTTTGGCATCAATGTGAATAATAAATTCTCGACTCGTAATCAACTTACTGAGCATTTAATTTCGCTGTCTAGGGAATTTGAACTCGCTAAACCAATTAGACTGATGGACTTTGAATTGTCCTCTGATGGTGAATTTGCTCTTGCAATAATTGAAGTAAAGTTACAAGATAGTAAATTATTACGTGCCAATATTGATGATGAAAAAGCCATTGAAAACTTCGGAATTCAAAGTATAACAACTAGCGGCAAGATAAGATTGGTTAGAGATAGACTTAATCTAACAAAAAAACAATGAAAGTTTCATTTGCATTAGTTGCTCACATCGTTTTATGGGCGCTGGTGGTTCCGCTGATGCGATGAAATTCAGCGACGTCCTAATTTTAGTTGGAGTTGGGGTATTATGCGCTGGTTTCATTATCCATGGCTGGGTAGAGAAAACCTCTATTGATTATGAAGACAATCCTGAATATAGTAAATCACTAACTCTTCTTGATGGTGATAAAGTAATAATTGAAGTTGAATGCATCAACGACAATGATGATATGACTGCGTCTAACGATTGCAGTGGTGATGTTGTTATCTACAATGGTTTAGAGGAAATAGAGAAACAATCATATCAACTAATGAAAGGAGAGCAATTAAAATATACTTTCGATTCGAAAGATTCAGGATCTTATCAAGCAACCATAACAATAGATAATGGTGAAGCTGAAGCAGAGATAGATATCAAAAGGGTTCTCATGCTAGATTTCATCATATATCCAATAGGAATCGCAATTTTGCTATTTGGTCTGCAAAAAAGACGTGTTGAGCAAGAATCAGCACCAGTTGATGCGGAAATTTGAGACTAAAAATTCCATTTTAACAATTCGCCCTCATCGCAAATAATCTGTTGATTATTTTGGTCGCAAACAATAACAAAACCATCTGATTTTACTGAGTGAAAAGACACTTTTGTGTTTCTATAGAGTAATTCCTTGGGGGTTGTAAAACCATCAATTATAGATTTACTAGCAAGGTGTGTCATAGTCAATAAATTTGCTTTTGGAATATTTGTAATAACGTCAAATAATCCAGCTAAACGGCAATCAATTTCCGATTGTAAAATCTGTTTACTGATTGTTTTATCCAATGAGTCTGCGAAACTTGCTGGTATCTCATAAACTGGCATCTTTTCTGGTGCTGATAGGTTTATCCCGATGCCAATCACAGTTTCAGTGACATTACCTTTCGAGATTGATTCAACTAACACTCCACACACTTTGCCTATTTTGTCATCTTGTTTGAGTAGTATATCATTAGGCCATTTTTGAATAACTTGTATGCTATGAGGCGAATGATTGTGTTGTTCTAGAGATTGTTTTACTATGAAGCCGCAGATAAATTGTAAAATATTGGGCGAGAGATCAAATGACGTTCCTATTTTCCAGGAGCAAGCAAGTACTTCGCCTGCATTATCCCAACGTCGTCCTCTCCTTCCATGGCCATTAGTTTGATAATCACAGGACAGTGAACTACCAATAGACCAATTTGATGATAGTAGTTCTGTGCTTGTAGAAGTCACGGTGGGTCGGTGAATTTTTTTGGCTTTGGCAAACGGTCGCCATATCGCAACAATTTTGATTTGTTCACCATCATCAAAGGAGTCACTGTCTGTTATTCGGCAGGCAAAACCGGATTTGGCAGCAGTGCTTACTAAATGTTCAGTTGATTTTGATTCGCCGACTAGAAATAATCCGATGCCATCACTAGACAATAACTTATTTTCATCTATTTTTGTTACAATCAGTCGAAATAAATCTTTGCCTTCGGTTTCTATCAATGCTGCATCCTCTAGGGGGCCAAGTAATTTGGCATCTTTGCTGATGTTTAAGTAAGGAAGATTCCAGAAAATCAAATCATAATTTTCTTGTTTAGCCCATTGTTTAACTCCCCCATCTTCTTTTGGGCCAGGACCTCCTTCTGAAACTTGAATATCTTCAGCGTAATTTTGCTTGAACAATTCTCGTGCTGAAGCAACTGCAATTGGATTTATGTCACAAGCCTCAACTCGCCATCCTTGGCGCCGACATAACAGCGATAATATGCCACTTCCTGTGCCGACTTCCAAACATTTTCTGCCCTTGCCAGACCCAAGTTTAATCAATCTAGAAGCAAGTAAATTAGTATCTTCTCGTGGCGGATAAACAGTATGAGGTAAATCTAGTTGAAAACTCTCCCCGTTAGGGGATTTCCATGAGATAAATTTTTGTTCTTTAGCAATTAATTCAATTTCGCGAGAAATTGAGTCATCATCAAAACCTCCCCCGCTCATCAAATGTAGGTTTTCAACTCAGCATTTATTAATTGCCGAGATTGGATTATTTCAAGTCAAAAAAGATGTAAATCCGGCAAAAAGTGCTTGTTGTTTACTAACTCCTTAACGCTTAACTGGCCGTACGTTCTATGA
>CAXHFO010000075.1:0-7687 GCA_964015895.1 uncultured Candidatus Poseidoniales archaeon | reverse complement strand
TCAATCCACATCAAGGGCAACATTCCCAGAGCATCGGGTTTAGGATCCTCAGCAGCATTGTCAGTAGCCACCGCTGCTGCGTTACGCATGGCTAGAGGTCGCTGGGTCAGCAAAACTGACGGAACACAACAACAAAACTGGTTGGAGGGTTTCGGCTCGACAATTGCCAACTCAGAACCATATGACAACTCTCCCGGGTTTTTTGCCACAGAATCGCAGGATGAAAGGTATCATATTACCAACAAAACTTCAGTTGATAATGATGAGTGCGCAATCTTAGCACATGGTGTTGAAGCTGCAGTACAACAAGGTAGAGCATCACCTATGGATTCTTCTACCTGTTCACATGGTGGAATTATAATAATTTCAGACGTGGTTGAGCAGGATATCGATTACCTCTATCAACGTACTTTGGCAATGAAAGATGCCACTAGAATGTGGCATATTCATGAAATGTCACCGCCTAGTGATTCTAACGATGTATACCTAGTCATCGGGAACACTGGAGTACACGCTCCCACTGGAAAACAAGTGGCTAAAGTTGCCGAAATGCTGCAACAAGACCCTTCAAGGATGAAGGAAATCGACACGATTGGCCAAATCGCAAGAAGAGGCATTAAAGCACTAAAAGAAGGAGATTTTGCTGCAGTTGGCAGAACAATGACTGAAAATCAGTTGATGCTAAGCAGCATTGGAGTTTCAAGTCCCGAATTGGATAATTTGATCAGGGCAGCATCCCCTAGTTCCTTGGGAGCAAAATTGACTGGCGCAGGAGGCGGTGGTTGCATGGTTGCACTAACTAGAAACCCCAAAGAAACTAGTGATGCAATTGAACTCGCAGGGGGCAGGACGTTGATTTCTCGTTTAGGAAGTTCTGGTTTATCAGTCGATGGCTCTCAAAACACTATAATTTGGACAAAAACGTGACGCTGCGTGGTTTAAAACCGCCTAGGACAAAAGCGGCCATTTATATACCACTTATAAGTCCCAACAGTTATGACAACAGATGAAGAACGTCTAACAGTAGTAAATGTAGTAGCAAGCACAAGGGTCGCTGAAGAACTGGACCTTCCAGATATTGCAATTCAATTGAATTGTGAATACGAACCTGAACAATTCCCAGGAGTTGTATACCGTGTTACTGACCCAAAACTAGCAATTCTAATGTTCCGTTCAGGTCGAGCTGTATGCACTGGTGGTAAAGACGAAGATAACATCCACACTGGCATTGACAGAATGATTTCCGACCTAAGAGGAGCAGGAATCAAAACTTGGGATTTGGCTGACGTCGAGATTGAAGTTCAGAACATGGTAGCAACATATGCTCTCCACTACCCGGAAGACTATGATGGCAACGACAAGTTCACCGGCGAACCTCAAGCAGGAGTCCCAAGAAAATTGAATCTAAACAACCTAACATTCCACTTGCCATTCGACAAAGTAGAATATGAGCCAGAACAATTCCCAGGGCTAATTTATCGCCTTGACTACCCGAAGGTTGTATGTTTGATTTTCGGCAGTGGAAAAATGGTAATTACCGGTGCTCGTCACAAAGATGAGATTCTAGAAGCTGTAGAAATCATCAAAGACGAATTAGCTGACTTGCTGTGAAACAATTGAACCTCGCCCTTCCCAGTAGGAGAAGCGTTCATTTCCTATGTGTGGCGTGGTTTAACCATGCGGGGCTCAAGAGGGCAGATTTTCAAAGCCGCCGCATTAGTTCTCATAATGCTTATTTCAACCACATTGACCTATGAGGCACCGAATGATATTCTAGAGTTAGAGCAAGAAGTATTTCCATCGGGCAAGTCATCAAGCAGCGCTGTTGATGTCCCGGTCTGGCGCGTTGGTGATAAGTGGAAATATGCCGGGACTTTTGATCCAACTCAACTTGTAGTAGACTCCGGAGTATCAGCGACTGTCGGAGAAATCTATGGTGATTCAATTACCGAGGTATTATCAATCACAGAAGAAAATGTTGACGGTGTACCAACTCTGGTTTACACCGTTAGAACCTCTGCGAATTTTGACAAATCTGGAGTTTCTCTCGATAGTTTTACCGGCACAGCCGAAATTGTCTTTACTCAAACTGAGGTCCTGCGTGTCAGCGACTTGGCATCATTGCGCAATGACTTGGATTTGTTTATTGAATTCACTCCTAGTGGAATTAGTTTCCTCAAACAAACAGTTGGTGATATCACAATCTCCAGCACATACTCTCCGCCTAGTGAAAATTATGACTTCCCTTTGCGGCCGGGTGAACGGTGGACTACTACTGTGACTTCTGGTTCTCAATGGTCGGGTTCTAGTGATTACATCACACCATTCCCGCCACCAACATCTGACACTAATAGTACCACATATGAGGTAACTAATTCTGGCAAGCCAATCAATCAATACGGCCAGACCATCAATTATGGTGGCTGTGATGACTCCTATGAAATTACATCATTCAATTCGGCTGGTGATGAAGAAGGATATTCTTGGTATTGTCCAGCCGCCCGAAACTTTGCTTGGAAGCATTCTGATGATGATGTTGGATTAACCATTGATTTTAGGTTAAAGGAGTATATCCCAAGAGACGCGTCGGGTGTTAACATTTACAATAACCCTGGAGTGAGGGATGATTGTTTACAAATCTCGACGGTTAACGACGTAACTGCTCTAGACACAACCATTGATTTGTGGGTAAATGCTTCTTCTGCTAGTGGCTGCTTGTCTAATTCTGCTGGTGTTGCCTTAGAAATCCGTAATGAAGCATCTGGAGAGATTCAGGCCCTAACTACTGCTGCCAATGGTAGCGCATGGACAACTATGAACGTCGGTAATACACAAGACGGGTCGGCTACTTCAATTGACTGGGCTAGTCATGGTTTGGTGGCAAGAACTACCGATGGAAGTAATCTAGTTGGCACCAAAACCATCACCCTAGATGATAACCTTGTCGTACTAGATCTATTCGCTGATGCTGAACGTGCAGTGATTACTAGGAGTAGAAACGGTGTTGAAAAAGAACTCAATACCTTGTCAGGATATAACGTCTTGCCAGGCGATCAATTGATTATTGAAGTGGCTATTCAAAATAATGGCATCTCGACTAGTGTACCTACAGATTTGAGAATTTATCCGCCTTCTGGCAATGATTTCAACCTGCCAGTCCCATCACTTTCAACCTATGAAATATACAAAACAAACTTTACTTGGACTGTGCCAAATAATCAGCCTGTAGGACAAATACCAATCGCCTGGGAGTCAGATCCCGATGAAATTAATTCTGCTGACGCGAATCCAGATAATGATTATGCGATAATCAACCTATTCGTTGGCCGTCTACCAACTCCGGTAGTCAACAACGAAAACTCTCTGACCTTAGAAGAAGTATTCATCAATGCCAGTGGAAGTTTTGACCAAGATGGCGGCAGTGTATCGTGTATCTTTGACATTCCTTATGACGATGGTACACGTTCATGGGCGTACATTAAGGTAATCTCACAAAGTTGCCAAACTAATTGGACTTGGATGGATGATGGTAACTATCCAATCTCTGTTACTGTGGTTGATGAAGAACGTGATGAAGTAGAAAGTATCCTGTATGCAAACATTAGCAATCGAGCGCCAAAATTGGAAATTAGAAGTATGAGAAATGAAGCTAGAGTTGAACACCCAATCACTCTCTACGCATTTTCTAATGATTCGGACTCTGAAGATCCATTCCCAGGAGTTGTTGATGTGTTTTGGCCCGATGCTCTATGCATGGAAGGCTATTACACCAAAACTTGTACAACTACTGCACCTACAGAAGGATATCATACATTCAAAGCCATAGGTGTTGATGATGATAGTGCACAAACAGAAGCAACAATTGACATTCTATTCACTAATATCGCGCCTTATAGTACGATTATCAATCTATATGATGAAGCAGGTATAATAGCCTCTGATGAACAACAAATATGGCAATTAGATGAAGATCAACTCGTCACAATCAAGGGCCAAGCAGAGGATTCTGTGGATGATATCGAACAATTATCACATACTTGGTGGCCTGATGACCAACAGAGTTCTTTGATTTATTTCCTAACCGGTAGAGTCACTCAATTTGATATGACTTGGCAAACCTCGGGATTACACACCATTCGCTTGGATGTAACAGATGACGATGGCGCTAAAAGCACAACCAATGAACGCTGGGTCAACATTAGAAATGTACCACCTGTGGTTCAACCTTTGAATACTATTTTGCCAATTGCTGAGGGGCAATCAATCACCATAATCGGCAATTCTACCGACACTCCTAGTGACATCCCATCGTTGGTGAAATGCTGGGACATTGATCCCGGAATTGACAGTGATGGAGTTGGAGGAGCAAGTGATGACTGCGATATTGTTGGTGATGAACTAAACTACGCATGGAACAGAAGTGGTTCACACACTGTAGTTTACCATGTAACTGATGATGATAGCGCCACATCAAGCGAAGTGGTAGTTGTTGAAGTGGTTAATATCCCACCAATTGTCAGAGTTAAAAATGTTGAATGTCGCGCCTATGAGCAATGTGTTTTGGATGCACGAACGACGATTGATTCACTGAATGATATCGCCGATTTAAACTATGTTTGGGACTTAGATATCTCAGTTGACAGTAACGGAGACGGTATCAAAGACAATGATGCTGACCTAACCGGTGCTAGAGTCGAACATATGTTCAAGCAAGAAGGCAAGGTTACAATCAAAGCTATTGTTTGGGATGAAAATCCAGAAAAACCTGGTTCAGCAAAATTAGTGATTACTGTTGGCGCCGCAGATCGTAATATTATCCAAGAAGCCGGCGCGTTATTAGCCGGTGAGGAAGCCAGTCCAATCGCTCAAGTGGGTTTGGTGCTAATCCTGATTCTGCTGTTGGTTTTAGTTGCCAGACGTCGAGAAAATTCAGCCAAGGCTAAAAACTGGCAACGTGATGATTTAGATGATGCATTTGATAGAGACAGCAATTTGGAATCGGCGGATAAAAAACCTGCCTCACCGCCCCCAGGCTTTGTCTTCGAACAGGCATTGCAGATCGCTCCAAGTTCAGTTGATAGCGGAGATATTTCTATTGATGATTTACTTGCAGGGCCAAAATTACCAGACAGCGGGCTGCCTGATGGTTGGTCAATGGAACAATGGCAGTATTATGGTTATGAATGGTTAAATTCTCAAAAATAAATAAAATGTTCAATAAATCGACTCTCTCAAGTAATAGAACGATATGGGACTGACATGTTTAAGCAACGCTGCTTGGCTATACTTCTAATTTCAATTATGTTTGTTGCCCCATTGACTAGCCTCAATGACTCAAAAAGAGAGAGCCTAGCAGACACTCCAGTAATCAGTGAAAGTGGTACGCTAAATGGTTGGCCTGATGTCCCAACATGGCGAATTGGTGACAAGTACACCTATGAAACTCAATTCGATGTTCAAGATCTTATTGATCAAGCAGATGTTGAGGCATCACTTAATACTCTAACCGGAGATACAACCTACACGGTAAGTGACATACTTTTCATCAATATTGATGGTGTTCAAACCTTGGTATACAAGATGGACATTGACGGGTTCTTTACTTCGGGCCCAGATGGTGCTACCTTTGGTGGTGTACCATTCTTTGGCGAGGTAGATGGCACATTAAACATACAATACACCGGTGAAGATATTATTAGAGTTCGTGATTTGGCTGTAGTTAATAGTGAGTTTACCTTAGATGTGGTGTTTAGACCATTCAATGGGAATTTGGGCGGCTTGGCACCTGATCAAAATGTAGCTGTGATTTCATTTGACACATCCTATAGTCCTCCAAAAGAAAAATATGACTTCCCGCTTCATGTCGGCGATCAATGGTATATGGAATTTGATGCCAGTACTGATGTCGAGGGACAATCAGATTTCTTTGACCCATCAGAATTTGACACTGCAGGACCTGAGAATAATAGTTGGCAAATAACTGCTAACGGAATACCAACTGAGGATGGCATCAACATTCAATATACTGGATGCGATGATTCCTACAAGATTAATGAGTGGAATGTGACAGGAGTTAGCCAAGGATTTAACTGGTATTGTCCTGATGTAAGGTACAATTCTTGGATGAGGATTAGTAACGCGGCCGGATTCACCATTGATTGGTTACTGAAATCCTATGAGCCTGCTGGATCGAGTGGCGTCAATCCCAATTCAGACCCTGGAAATCGAGATTTTGAAATTGAAATCGGGCTTCAAGGAATTGCAACTCTGCCAAATGTTGAACAAACTATCTCGATAGATTACAGCGGTGCCGGTACCAGTCCACAGGCTAACACTAATCTGCAATTACGATATGAGATGGCTGGTACCTTGCTCAATCCAACAACTGATGTTAATGGACAAGCCACAGAAATCCTGAATTCCTCAAATGTAATCGATGATACAAATTCCAGTGATGATTTTTCCAGTAATGGATTGATTGTTTGGGATCCTCAAGCAGAGATTATCGGAGCGGCAACTATTGTTATCGATCTATCGTTAACACCCGTAGATTTGATCGCACAAACTGAGGCAATAATTGTCACTAGAACAAGAGATGGCGTCGATTCAATACTCTCTAAATCAATAGGATATAATGCCCTTCCAGGTGACATAATCTCATTTTCAATTCCAACTCAAAACCGAGGATTACTTGCTTCGAATGCCACCACTATTGAAGTCACTACACCAAGCGGCGCACTAATTACTGAACCTCTGCCATCTATCCCGGCATATGGTGAGTCCAGAATCGATGTCGAATGGGTTGTTCCGCAGAATGAACCTATTGGAGTTCAAAACCTACTAATTGAAGTAGACCCGGACAATCTAGTCCCAGAAGACTCAAACCGCACAAATAATCAAGCAAATGTTGAGATCTTTATTGGAAGAGCACCTACTGCTCAAGTAACTGTTACAGACGATGTTTATACTTTCGAGAATGTTACCATCGATGCATCTGCAAGTTTTGATGAAGATACTGGAGATGTGACATGTAAATTTTCTGTTGAAAGAAGGATTGAGAAAGGAATCGGGGTTGAAAATTTCGACTCTGACGATTGTATCATTGAATTTAATTGGAGTGATGGAGGTATGTGGAATGTTGAAGTCACAGTCATAGATGACGAACTCGATGAAGAAATCGTAAATGTCAAGGCTAACATCATAAATAGAGACCCTTACATCAATATTAGTGTTGTAGAATCAATTGATGTGAATAACTATGTCACTATAAATGCCGAGGATAGTGGAGACATAGACACCATTTCCCCGCAGGGTCAAGAAGTACAAATTTCGTGGCCTGGATTAAACTGTGAAGGTATAACCTACGGTCCAATTTGTACTATTTTGGTTACTGAGGAGGGTAGCTTAAACATAACTGCAGTTGCAGAGGACGACGATGGTGCTACTACTACTGTATCAACTACTCTTGAGGTGCTTAATGTAGACCCTACGATATCACAACCTGAGCTATGGAAAGCTGGACAAAACCAATCCGTTGATGAGATGGGATATTGGAATCTCAATGAAGACGAGACTGTGATTCTAAGAGCAGTAGCAGATGATACGCCACTGGACAAAGATACTTTGATTATCGAATGGATGCCTTCTGACTTGGATGAAAATTGGACCATTACTACTGTTGGGCCTG
>CAXHFO010000074.1:0-7688 GCA_964015895.1 uncultured Candidatus Poseidoniales archaeon | reverse complement strand
GGATTATACAATTCAATCCATTCAGGGGCACCAGATACTGAGCGAGGACTTATTTCTGTGATGATTAAATTATTGGCACTCCTGCCACCATTGTGAACCTCCAAGATAATCAAAATCTTTTCTGAGCCTGTTTGTAATTCTTTGAAAGCTGTTGATGATGCAGAAGCAGTCCCTCTTTCAGTGCCTCCTGAAAACAATACTATGCCGTCTCTAAGCGAATCATCACTTTCGGTAATTTTGATGCTTAAGTGGAGGCTGAATGATTCGCTTAGACCCAAACCGGCTAACAGGCTATTTTCGGTAACATTATGCAAAGCAGAGACTCTATCAAAATCTATAGAATAGCCATCTATTAAGCCTGCCATTACAACACCCGAATTTAATTCTTCAAGCGATTTTTGATGCCACTGTGATGTTGAGTTTTGATAATCGTAAGTCCCATCCTCAAAGACGGGAACATACCATCCACCATCAGATGTTAAGCGGTCCATTCCTTGTGCAGCTGAACGGTCTAACCGATCTACTGAAGTATCACTGGAGCCCATTTCTAATTGTGCAAGTGACAAAAAAGCAGTCAATATCATCAAAAATAATGTAAATGCAGAAAGGAATTCAATCACTGCAGTCATACCGCCCTCATCTTTTCTAATTGATGAGGTGGGACCTGAGACCATGTATATGCCAGCAGCAACAGACTCAAGAGTTTGCCGGATGGGATTTCAAGAAATCCTTAGTTTTAGACATTTTTAGGGTTCTTGGAGCGATGAGTCTTTGAATAACAAATGTAAGGGGGCTGTATGACAGTGTTGGTAACTGGTGCAGATAATAAAAAAATTACCAGCGTATTCATTGTCGCATTAATGTTATTTTCAATGCTAGCATCTGTCAAATTTGTAGACGTAGTTGAAGCCTCCACTACCGGAGACTTATCTATTACCAATTCGTCTCCATCGCAAGATGAATTTATTCCTGCGTATGTGGCGACATATTTTGAAGTAGGCATTGAAAACAATCACAACTTAGTATCTCCAGTAAGGAATATAGATTGGTATGTTTGTCTAGGAGAAAAAGTAGCAAATATCTGTATTAGCAATAGTATTGACTCTGGAGAGATAACAATCGCTAATATGTTTCCAGGAGTAAACGAAACATTTGTTTCGGAAGATCCATTCTATCCAAATGGATTGAATGAAACACTAACTGTTGTCTATCAATTTGATGAACTTGACATCAACCCTTCAGATGATGTATATACTTTTCAAATCAATTCTAGTTTAGAGTTCAGTGACATACGACTAGATTATGATGAAAATATTATTGATAATATTCCATCCCTAGTTGAAAGGGATAACAAAAAAATGTTCAACAACAATACAATCTATACAATCCCTTTTTCTGCATCGGCAAATTTGTGTAATAATTGCTTAGTAAATGCTTCAGTGGGGTGGCAGTTATGGAATTATAATCAAAGCGCAATGCTGAAACAATCATACCAATATTCAACAAATTTTCCAGCTTTTTCATTCTACAGAACATTTACCATGAATTTACCTAATTTTTCGTATGAAGAAGACGGGGAGTTCGTGTTGGTTTATGGCATATTTAATTCAACTGGCAACCCCCACGGGGATATGTATGAAGATAATAATTTACGCAGTACCCAAATAATCATCAACTCAGATATGAACATTGAGATTGACTCCTTATCACCCAGCCACAATCCGTCCTCAACAACATACTACTACGGCATGGATATGGTTACTGTCACTCTAAAAAATAGTGGCAATAACACTGCTATGAATTTCAGCCTTGAACTCATAATCAACAGTGATTTAAATAACGTTCAATTATGTTATATTTCATCATTATCACCTGATCAGCAACGTTCTTGCAGTTTCAATATGCCTGTTGAAGGTGAGTCAGTAGAAATTGAAGCTCGCTTGCCTGCCCAATTTATGGGCATTAATGATTTTGCACCAAATAATAACATATTACAAGAAACTGCTAATGTAATAGTTCCGCAAATTAGTAGTTCCATAGATATCGAAAATGAAAAGGAATGGTATACAGATGGTGAATTGGTTTCTGTTAATGCAATTACAAACCCGTTTGCTGCGGCTCCAGTAAATATCAGTTGGTGGTATAGTGGTATTATCAATATTGGACACGGCAATAATATTCAAATTAATACTTCAAATTACGGGTTGGGCAGCCATAATTTCAAGATGATAGCATCTGATTCTTTTGGCAATAGCGAAAGTATCTATTTTAATCTCTTTGTGTACAGGGAGATGGAAATAGAAAACCTACCATATTACGATGCTAGCGCAATAACTTCCAGCAACAATGTTGAAATTATTCACCAAAGCACCTATCCCGCACCTTATGAAACCTTCAACATTGGAAGTGGAAAAAGTCCACTTTTGTTAGTTGGTTTTGATTTGTTAGATTTAACAAATAATCAATCTGCTTTTGATGGGCAGAATTGGATAGATACAAATCTATACCTGAATGATTTATTACCATCAAATGTAAACTTAAACTCAATTGAAGTAAGGAAATTAAATTCTTTTGAAGACCAAAATTGGGAATTTTTTAACTCTGAATACTACTCTTACAACCCTAACTCAGAGTTAGCTGTAAGGATATTTGAGCCCACTGTCATCCTATTAGTCGGTACATTAGGTGAGCCAAATGTAGAAGCTAGAAACTTTACGACTTCACTAATCTCAAATGGTAATTTCATGTTGACTTGGGATCCTGTGGGAGAAACAGATAGCGTATACAATCTTGGTTGGAATATCTACCAAAGACTGGTTCCTGATTTTGGCGGTACGGTCTTTCCGTCACCAAATGAAGAGTTTGATGAAGTATTATGGAACGACTTAACTGATAATAGTTTTAGAGCATTCGTAACTATTGAAGAAGGCTCTTGGACTGACCTACAAGCAATTCCAGACGGGTTTTGCGCTTCCTATGCTGTAGTCCCTGTTGATAGAAAGGGAGATACATACAACAGATTAGCCAACGTAACAATGGACAGTAACGGAAATAGTACCTTTATTTGTGGAGACTCAAGTCCGCCTTCAACATCAATAATACAGCTAGAACATAGTTGGGAGTTCACTAATGATTCAGATTGCTTTAACACACTAAAAGACTGGAATATTTGTTATGAAATAACCCTATCTTGGATTTGGCCAGATGGCGAGAATAATGAGACATGGAACTTATATAGAATTGAACAAAACCCTAACGGAATTGATTTAACGTTAATCAGCCCTATTTTATCAAACATTGAATATATTGCTGGCGAAAGTTATTCCTACACTCAAAAAGGTATTGACGATGAACAGATAAGACCAATGAAGACTTTTTACTATATTCTGACTCCAATTGATGAATTTGGCAATGAAAGAACTGTAGCTATATATCCATCAGTGAACGTAGAAAGAGTTCACATTGAGGACGATTGGTGGACATATAATCAGCATATAATTCCAGAGCCGGAGCCTGAACCTGAGCCACCTCTAGGTAACGATTGGTTAGGAGACTTTTCGGATAATATGGAACAACAAGAATTCAAGACCGCCGGATTAGTCACTTTAATTATACTCTGCTTAGGAATTATTATGCTCGCATTAATCTCTAAACGTCTAAAGAGACTTAGAAAGGTAATCAGCGCTCGTAAGAGAAGACAAGCAGCTGATTCAATGGCCAATGAATTTGATGACTTTTTCGATTGATGGCGCGGCAGGGGAGATTCGAACTCCCGAGGTGAGACACCACTGGATTAGCAATCCAGCGCAATGGCCAGGCTATGCGACTGCCGCAATTGGTCTTCCCAATTTAGAACTAGTCATGAATATGACGGTTGATTAACAAGGCCTAATTTTGTGACAGTGGGCCAAGATACCCCAAAGAATCTGGAGGAATTGCACATATGACAACTAATAAGAAAAACATCCATCCAAGATAGTATAGCGATCTAAAAAATGATTTTGCTGCTTTGGGCATTCTACCGTTCGCATCAAATTGCTCATCTGGGTCAATGGCCCAGACTGATATAGAATACCACAGAGTTAGACCACCGGCGACAAAAGCCCACAATAATGGTAATCCTGCCTCAGGCCAAAAGCAAGGAACTGAGCCTAGCATTAGTAACAGGATACAATAAATCTTAGACTGCTTGATGGTATATTTTGCCCCCTTGACTTCATTCATCATTGGAACTTCGGCTTTAGCATATTCTCCTGAACGATAAAGAGCTAAAGCCCAAAAATGCGGTGGAGTCCATAAGAAAATCAAGGCAAAAAGCATCCAAGGAATGGGTGATCCCAAGTCCAACGGATTCATGTTGTTAGTATAATCTGCCGCCGCTACTGCCCAACCGATTAGCGGAGGGGTTGAGCCTGCAATACCACCAATCACAATATTTTGTGGTGTTCGGCGCTTTAGCCACATAGTGTAAATTAAGACATAGAAGGCAACAGAAAAGAACGACCAAAATGCGGCTTTCCAACTAACAAGGAAAAATACTGATGAGCCGGTAATGGCGATAATCAATCCGAAAATTAGTGCCCCATTGGGCGTAATATGACCCTGTGGCACAGGCCGTTGTTGAGTTCTGCGCATGTGTTGGTCAATATCAGAATCAAACCACATGTTAATTGAATTTGAGCCTCCAGCCGAAAGTGTCCCCCCAACCACCGTAATTACACAAGCATAAAGTGTGTCAGACCAAGTTCTATCTACATCGATTAAACCATGTCTTGCTAACATATCATGCACTAATATGGCACAAATTGCCGTGATTTGTAGCAAAAGTATAACTCTTAATTTCATCAATTGAATAAAAACTGTAAACCATCCAGGATGAGGATTGAGAGGTTGTTTGTCATCTCCCATCTAATCACTCATCACAATCTGCATCCTTGTAGTGTGTAAGCCTGAACATCATAGGCCCACTAGCAGCTACGAGGAATGTTGTGACGCCGCCAAGCAAATGTAATAGAGATATCCATTCAGGGAATTCGCCAATTTGCGCCTTTATTACGTAAGACGCCCCAATTAGTAAGTTGCTGAACCAAAATATCGTGGTAAATAACATCGCTTTGTAATACGGTTCAGCATAATCATAATCATCTTTTTGTTGATTCAGTTTGAGTAATGACATTAACAAAATGACACCGACAAGTAGCGCACCAACCCTATGGATCATCTGAACTAATATTCCTGAATTGTCCAACGAGGGGAGAACTTCACCGTTACATTGTGGCCAAGCATCGGGAAAACCAACTGAGCATGACTGGTTATATTGACCACCAGCAGTTGATGACACCCAAGCGCCTAATACTAACAATATCAAAACAGATATGGCAATTAAGTCAAACTTTTTCTGGTAATTATTTATGAATTTAGTTGAGGCTTTAGTGAAAGACCAAGTCGCTTTTTCAACAACTCTAGTTAGCTTATATTGCCATAGTATTGCAGCAGTAAAGATAGACGCAAGTGAAAGATGTAATGCTACTGACCAGTCCGCATTGTCATAAAAAACAGTCACTGCTCCAGCAATTGCTTGTATGAATAACATCACAGTGATGAATACCGAAGAATAAAAATTGTTCTTTCCGTACTTATCTATACCCTTTTTAGAGACGTATAGATTAAGTAAGACTGGAATAGCAATAACTCCAACTAAGAATCTATGAAACCACTCGAGGAATATCTCGAAGACAGTGTATCGATGTTCTACGCCTCTAGAATCTATTTCATCTGGATTCTCTTCCCAATACGCCTCTTGTTCTGCTTCTGAAATATCAAAGCCGTAGGTTCCAAAGCACTTAGGCCAGTCAGGACAAGACTCGCCTGCATCGTGAATTCTTATGGCACCGCCAAACGAAATTATCAAGATAGCAAAAACCAGCAGCATCAACGGCAAGGTTGAAGGGCGTCGCCACCAAGCGGGTTGCATGATTCATTGGAGTAGAGTGCCCCTTTTGAACACATGCCTTGCACTCACAAAGCCAATAAATCGTCATAACTCTATGTTAATTGTAATGTTATGGATATTAGTTCTATGTAGTTTCAATAGTATGGTAACCGTTCAAGGGCAAGAACCAGTAAATTCAGAGCAAGAAACTATTTTTGGTCACACAATCGACGTCATGGTAATTGACTCTGAGTGCTTAGATGAGCAAATATGCCATGCATGGAGGCCATTGCAATTAATCGAGTACTACGGTGCTGATTGGTGTGAACCATGTTTGGATGTTGAAACCCTAATAGAGAATATTGATACAACGAAATATGCAATCATCCAACATCATCCTTCGGTACTTGATTATAGTTATTTGAATTATTCAAATCAGCGCTATGAAACAGATTTCAGATTAATATTCATACCATCTCTAGTGATTGACGGGGAAGGGTTGCTAACAGGTACAAAACAAGCCACTGAATTGAATCAAAGTCTGTCAAAGAATCAAACTGAATTTTTAGGAATAAATGAATTAAATATCGCTAACTCAGTGCTAAATTGGAACACCTCCACTAATCACACACTGAAGATTTGGAAAACTGAATCTACTGCTCATGAGTTTGATAGTCGAAATCTATCACATCTAGCAGTAGACTACATGGAAATAAATCATAACCAGAGTCAGCTAAATCTAACTGGCTGGCTAGATAACTGGACAGGGAGATTGATTTTTACATTGGAATCAAATGGCATAAGGATGCTAAATTCTCTTTCACAAAGCCCCACTGGAGACATGGACTTTAATAGCGAACAAGAAACTGTTCCAATTCTTTCAAAAACCGATGATTCACCTAAGTTAGCAATTATGGTTTTTATTGCCTTATTTGTGGCTTTACTACCAGCACTGATTATGTGGAAAGGCCTCCAAAGCATCGATGACGATGAGAGTGAATAGAGATTCTTTACCGATATATACTAGGGTTATATTGAAAAACACTCGCTCTCACGCTTAACCACGACTGAGAGTCGTTGTGATTATTATGGTTAAGCCAATCCGACTTCATACTAGATTTGAAAGAGCAAGAATTATTGGAGCAAGAGCCCTACAAATCGGGATGGGTGCACCCCTTTATGCTGGCGAAGAGGAGTTAAGAGAAGCCTTCAAAGAAGAACTGATTTCCCTCTATGGGTTTGAAGAAGCTTCAGTTAGATTCGTATTAGACCCTTTGAAAATTGCTTTGTTCGAATATGATCACGAGTTAATCCCAATTGATATTGACCCACATCAATAATAATCATGATTGTGAGTTAAACTCATAATAAGACGGATTAACCACATCAGGTAGTAAATCTCTCCTCACTAAAATAGTTCTGACTGTCCATAAATCAACAAATATTCGATACTTCAAAGTTGCATCCAAATAATCCACACCGCTTGAACCACCTGTGCCCATACGCCGTCCAATCATGCGCTCTACCATCCTAGCGTGAGAATTTCTGAATAACAACAACGACTGTTCTAGTTCAACAAATGAATCTATTAAGGTCCTTGGCCAAGACAAGAGTGGCAAATCTCTGTATGACTCAATGAATAGCAAACCTGCTCTGGAGCGGTTGATTTTGCCATCTTGAATTAAAAAACTTCTAGCACCCGAAATTGACTTTTCCATTCGCGGCCTAATTGATGATTCATCACCATGTCCAATCG
>CAXHFO010000073.1:0-7760 GCA_964015895.1 uncultured Candidatus Poseidoniales archaeon | reverse complement strand
CTATGGGTTGAAGTAGGACTATTATTTGAAAACACCATGGCCGATTCACCGGTATCTACGCACGACCCTAAAGACGCTGCAGCACCAGACTTAGCCAGTCCGCAGCAACAGAAGCAAATGGAAAGTGCTTATGCTAACATGAAACGTAAAATGTCGATGCAAGAAATCGGTAGAAAAATCAAACATAAAGTAATGGTTTTATCCGGTAAAGGTGGTGTTGGTAAATCAACTGTTTCAACCGGACTTGCTCTCGCGTTGGCTCAACAAGGCCACGCAGTTGGAATATTAGATATCGACATCACCGGGCCAAATGTGCCAAAAATGATGGGACTTGAACGTAAGAGATTACATGTTGAACAAGGTAGAATTCACCCGGCTCAAGGCCACCTTGGAGTCAAGGTTATCTCCATGGCTTTTCTGCTAGAAAACGAAGATACTCCGGTAGTTTGGCGAGGGCCAATAAAGCTCGGGGCAATTCAGCAATTTATTGGTGATGTTGAGTGGGGTGAACTAGACTATCTAGTCATCGATTTCCCGCCTGGCACCTCTGATGAACCACTTACTGTGGCCCAGTCACTTCCTGACATTGACGGCATGGTTATTGTCACAACACCTCAAGATGTGGCACTACTTGACAGTCGGAAATCAATTACTTTCTCTGAATCATTGAAAGTTCCAGTTTTGGGCGTTGTTGAAAACATGAGTGGCTATACAATATCGGGTAAAGCACAACCTAGTATGGAAATTGAAATCGCAGGCCCTGGTGGTAAAAAGCACAAAACTACTGCTGACTCGGATGGTAATTTCAATGTGACATTGGATATTTTCAAGCAAGGTGGCGGTAAATCAACGGCCCAAGAGTTTGGCGTACCATTCTTGGGTGCATTACCTTTTGATCCCGGCTTTGTAAGAGGCGGAGATGATGGAGTTCATCGCATTGTTAGCGAGCCTGAAGGGGCGTCTGCTATTGCGTTTGGCAAGGTAGTAGAGGCAATAAAATCTCAAATCGGGGCATCTGAGAGTCAAGGACTGGAAATTATCTAGGTGAGATAATGGCAGATTTTCCCGATTTAACACGGCTTGAAAGGCGTGATACTGATATGCAATTGACTTACTCAGATGGTGGTGAATTCACGATAACTTATGATGATTTGAAGCACGCTTGCCCATGTGCAAAATGTGCACCGCTGCGCAATGATGACGGCAATAGTAAAACTCTAAGGAGACAAATAGAAGCCATGGCACCTGAAAAGCCTCAAGTACGTACAGTTGGAAAATATGCTTTGGCTTTTGATTGGAAAAACGGATGCTCAAGTGGCATTTATCGCTTTGAGCGAATATGGGCCTTGGCTAATAACCAAGACCCGGATAACGGCAAACCGTATGTGCACGGAGCATGGTAAAGCCACTAAATGACTTAACTGGCCATAAAACGGCGAGGGTTTGATGTATAATTGGGCGACCGGTAAATTGGAAGGAACACATTATGCAGGGAGTTTACCTCACTTGGATGATTAGTGCATTGGCCCTAGGTGTGCTGTTGCTTCCGGTGTTTAAGCCAAAATGGATGGAATTAAAACTAACAACATTTGTCGATTTCTTTCGTAGATATTGGATTCATATTTTGATTCTGTTCATAATTTACAATGCTAAGGATGCTCTAGATCAGGTTGATAGGCTCTTAATGGCCTCAACAGGACTGGATATGACGCCATGGCTATATGCCATAGAAGGTGATTTAGTTTTACATGTTCAGCAATATTTTGAGGCTGAATGGCTGACCATAACTCTTACACATTTCTATGTTGCAGGATTTATGTTCATTTGTTATGTCTCAGTATTCTACTTTGCTTACTTCGATGACCGTTGGATGGCTGATAGAATCACGTTAACTATTGCTTGGGTTTATGTTTTAGCTGTTCCGTTTTATTTGTTTTTCAATGTCAGAGTGACAGGCTCTTATATTCCCGAAATGAAAACCTTAGCCTACTCATTAAATCCAGAAATAGCCGACTGGTTTAGGAGAATAGACCCATTTACGAACTGTATGCCATCATTACATATCGGCATCCCGTATGCAGTTTGGCTATGTATGAAACGCTTTGATCATGACAATAGATGGGAATTATATCGCAAGATTGTATTTGCTTATGTTCTGTTGACAGCCTTTACTATTATTTATCTTGGAATACACTGGATTTTGGATATCGCAGGTGGAATGATAATCGCCGCAATCGCGGTTAATCTGGCGGATAAAACCTCAAAGCCGATATGGAATATATTGGATGAAAGAACAATCAATTCCCGCCTTGTAACAGTTCTTACCAATCCTAAAAAAGCCTACAAAATAGTTTCACAAAAGATTGCTAAATCAAGTAAATCATTCTTGAAGCCCACATCTAGAGAAACCGGTATCATGGCAGTGGTTTTGATAGTTATTGTGGCTTCAGTTATTACTTGGGATTTGACACATCAGTCACTTTCAGCCAAGGGTGTGGAGGCTCCTGAAGGAGCTAGCGGCGCAGATGGATGGTTAGCGACATTAGACAATACCTCTGAATTTGGTGCTGTTCTGAAATTATATGACTTATCGGAATTGGATGAAGATGGCGTAGAAGTAGTCCAGCCAGATTTGTCAGTTGATTCGATATATCATATCTCAGGTGATAAATTAGTAATGGCCAATAGTACTGATTTGTATGTAATTGATGTAAATTTTCCACAAGAAATATTCTATCAAAAGTCAATCAATGGTATTGAGCAAATTGAAATGTGTGACTTAGGCGAATATTATGTGCTTCTCACCTTAGAAGACGGTGCACTGTCTGCTGAAAGTCTGGATGGAGAAGTAATTGGTCTTTCAATAGACATCAACAATATATCTTATGTTAATTGTCAAGGTAATGATTTTGCTTATCTTTCAGAAAACCACCCTGACAAAGTCTTCATGAGTAATATTGAGTTATCAGGCGCCTTATCCTACCAGATTAATGCTTCAGCAGATGAAGAGGTTGAGCAAGTTTTAGATGATTGGGATACTCCAGTTGATATCGATAATGCCACAATTACTAACATCGTATTCGACAAATCTCACATATTGGTAAGTGTTAATGTGTCATCTGTTGATAGAATTGTTTTGGTTGATAGAGAGTCTACTGACCAACGTCTACTTGGTGACGGCAAATATTCGTCATATGACCCATCTATTCGCGATGGAATTGTTGCGTGGGCTATGAAAGACCATCTAAATCCATCAAGCCCGATTGAAGAATACTTTGATGGAGAAATATTCTACATGGATATTGCTGAGAATTTTACCCACGTACTTACCGCTGATGAGGTTGATCAATGGGGACCGATAGTTTTGGAAGACCATTTGGTATACTTTGAGCAGTCTGATGATGGAGTAATTATTCAAGTTCATAGTTGGACTCCTGAGTTGAAATCATATTCGAATATAATTTTACAATCCGGCTCAGTAATTGGCATCATGCTAATTTTTGTTTACCTAAATCAAAGGCAGTCAGAAATAAGAACTAGTAAATTCCAAGCAGAAGAGGAATAACTTATTGCTTGATACTTAACATTCTTTCAAGCGCTATTAATGACCCTTCTTCAACAGATTTTGATACACTAATTTGATTTGGTATTTCCCCATCAACAATTCTCTCAAGTACATCCATTAAGTAAGCAGGATGAATCATGTACATCGTCGAGCAAGGACAAACTTTGTCATCAAGGCACTCAATTATTTTATTTGGATGTTCATCGGCTAATCTAGCAACCATATTTATCTCAGTACCAATAGCGATTTTTGCGCCTGCTGGCTGTTGTTCAACATAATTTTTGATGAATTGGGTAGAGCCATTTGCATCACTAACTTCAACTGTCTCTTTGGGGCATTCAGGATGAACGACAACTAGTCCATCTGGGTGTCGTTGGCGAAACTCATTTACCTGTTCAACAGTGAACCTTTTGTGTACTGAACAAAAGCCGTGCCATAGGATGATTTTAGCATCACTAAGATTCGAATCAGCACCGATTTTTGGTATCCAAGTTGGCATCTGTTCTTCACTTATGCCCATCTTTATTCCAGTGTTACGACCCAGGTGTTGGTCTGGGAAAAATAATACTGTTCCATTTGGACCTGCCCGATCAAATGCCCAATTTAGTATTCCAGTTGCGTTGGAAGAGGTGCAAACTATTCCACCATGACGTCCCACAAAATCTTTCAAGTCAGCGCTGCTATTCATGTAGGTTACTGGTATAAGGTATGATTTTCCATCATCAGGAATCTCTCCTGGAGCAATTCTATCAATAGGGTCGCTCAATTTTGTTTCCGCCAAAATCTCAGCCCAGGCTTGTTCAACATCCACTAGTGTTGCCATATCAGCCATTGAGCACCCTGCTCTTAGATTTGGAAGTACGACATGTTGTTGATTATTGGTCAATATATCTGCTGACTCAGCCATAAAATGTACTCCACAAAAGACAATGTATTTGGCAGTTGAATCTGCGGCTTTTTGACTAAGCATGAATGAATCCCCAATAAAATCAGCGTGCATAACTATGCTGTCTCTTTGATAATGGTGGCCTAAAATCATCAGATCAGAACCAAGTTGATTCCTCAGTTCAGTAATTCTCTCAGCAATAGCTTGCTCCTCAGGGGAAAGAGAGGTGTCCATAAAATCAATGGAGCACATTGGCAGAGTAATCGTCATATGGCTCATGTGACCCAACAGTTATCCCTTTTTGAACAATTGTGAGTGCGTGATGTACATAAGTGAGTGCACTAAGGGAGAATCATGGTCTTCCACCCGGAGTCCCGCTTGCACCTTGGTGCAGAGGCTGAAGTATGGTCCGGAACCTGGATGGGCCGACCAGCAATCAAGAAGATGCGCCGTAATAGGGCTTGGCGTCACCCTGATATTGAACGCCGACTGGGCTATCGAAGAATGCTGAGCGAGGTTCGTATTTTAATCAGGATTCATAGTACTGGAATGCCTGTCCCAGCAGTATGGGATGTAGATTTGGATAATGGCCGATTAATAATGGAAAAAATGCAAGGGAGGCCTCTTATTGAGGTATTAAGAGATCAGACCTCGGAACCGAATTTTATCCAATCTGCTCTTGAAAATTCCGGGAAAGCAGTTAGAATGCTACACAGAATGGCAATCACTCATGGTGATTTATCGACAAATAATATCTTGATTGACGACCGAGCGAATGCTTATCTAATCGATTTTGGCTTATCTGCTGTTGAATATGAAGTGGAAAGGTTTGGTATTGACTTACATGTAATGGATGAAATACTAGGTGCATCTCATCCAAATATTGTCAATGGAATTGATAACTTTATTGACGGATATTTACAATGTGATGACAATCAAGGGCCATTACAGGAACTTTCAGGAGGCACACCGCCAACAGCAACAGAAGTTTTGAAGCGTTTAGATGATGTACGTTCAAGGGTTAGATATCACGGATAATCTAACCTACTAACAACCGCATTTCTTCTACACTTCTTAACTCAGAAAGATAAATCTGTTCAATTGCATCTCGAAGGTCTTCTTCAGCACTATCCTCGACTAACTGAATTAAGTCTTCATAGACTGATGCAGCTTTAATTTCGGTTTCCAGCGAATAGTTTAACATTTCCAAATAATCATTGGTGTGGGTTATTGGGTGCGGGTTTCTTTCTGTTACGGGTATTCCTCCCAGTTGTACAATTGCCTTTCTGACAATATCAGCGTGTTCAATAGATTCAGTCATTTCAGTATTGAACATCGGAGATAATTGTAATCTATGTATTCCTTTGATATTTGCCGCATAATGCGCATACATGTTACTAGCTCTTAATTCCCAACCTAGGGCAATATTCATTTTATCTATCAGGTCACTCATTGTCTCAACTCTTTAGGGTGCACTAAACTTTTCCGGGGCTCCGTACACGGGTATTGCTATGATTCAGCGTTATTAAACTAATGTAGTGATTTTAGATATTTTCCAATCGTTCGCCAATTTCCCATCCTAGAAATGCTCCTATTATGCAAACAAAGAAAGTTAGCGTTATGTATACCAGAGCGGTAAACTGTTCGTCATTTTTAATCAACTTCATAGTTTCAACTGAAAATGTAGACATTGTCGTGAATGCTCCAAGTAATCCGGTGCTAAAAAACAACATCAATTCCTCTGATGAACCTCGGTTTATGGCATAAACTGTAATCGCTCCTAGTAGTACAGAACCGAGTGCATTAACAATAAATGTGGACCACGGAAAGTCGGTTGAATCAAGTAATTGTCCAACAGCAAAACGTAATGTGGCTCCAATAGCACCGCCTAGAGAAACAATTGCAATATGTTGAAGCATGATTTTTCCAGCATCGCTGTGATGTTAAATTATCCGCAAATATTCGCCCAAACTTGCTGTTTAACCGATAGAAATGATAACTCGGCAGTCGTGGCCATGCTATGAGCACTATCGTTTGGTTTTTGACCAGTAA
The DNA here is from genome assembly GCA_964015895.1 of uncultured Candidatus Poseidoniales archaeon. Classification (GTDB taxonomy): domain Archaea; phylum Thermoplasmatota; class Poseidoniia; order Poseidoniales; family Poseidoniaceae; genus MGIIa-L1. Next base: position 1,257 of record CAXHFO010000073.1, on the reverse strand, counting down.
TGAAGGTAAATTGATTGAAGCTGAACGCCATTTAAATGAACTTGGTTACTCAGTGAAGCAATTAATTGTTAATTCAGAGTTGATTTATGAGCCGCAGGCTGATGATTTGATTACCGTCGCCAAATCGAAAATCAATCAAGCATTGAATCTTATCCCTGATGATTTTAATGATGGAGATATGATTCTGGTTGAAGATGCAGGGTTATTTGTTGATGCACTTCATGGCTTTCCCGGAGTTTACTCATCCTTTGTTCATTCAACTATTGGTAATGCTGGAATATTAAGATTACTATCCCATCTTAATTCTGCTGACCCTGTCTCTTCGGCAAATTTACGCTCAGCCCACTTCAAGGCAGTTGCCGCCTTGTGGAAAAATGGTGAAATTATTCTTGGCGAGGGAATTTGTCCAGGCCATATCTCACTAGAGATAATGGAAGGTAGTGGATTTGGTTATGATCCAATTTTTATTCCCTATGACTTGGACACAGAGTTAAACCCGCTAACTCCCGGTAATTATGGCGAATTTAGTACTCATGGCAAAACCTTCGGCGGAGTTGGCCCTGAGATAAAGCAAAAGTTTAGTCATAGGACTAGGGCTTTAATCGACTTATTCAACCAATTGCCATCAGCATCATAAATTAGAAGTGATTGGAATGGGACGAGGGACATGGGATTTCTACGGACAATGTGCGGTCTTGTTGCTCTGAGTGCAGGGTTGTTTTATTTAACCTCGGCCTCAAGTTTATCAGATGACGGCAAATGGATTCTGATTGGTATCACCTTTGCGTCAGCTAGCTCATGGGTACTCATCGGAGGCAAGCCAGGGGCTGTACAAAATCAAACTTTAGTGGCTCAAGATAATACTGAAGATTTGGTTTCTAGCGATGATTTGGATGAAGAAGAATCATCTGAAACAGATATACCTCAGCCCGTCAAACAGGAAGAGAGTTTGGACGGTGTTTCGTTGAAACAGCGAAAGTTAGCGAAAATAAAAGCAGCAGAGTTAGAAGCAGAGGGGGCACAACAAGATACTGAAGAACTTGATGAAGTTCAAGTTTCAGTGGAAAATGTGCACCAAGCCGATGAGTATGTCGTCGAAGTAAGTCCGGAATCAGTTGAAGATGCTGATATAGAACTGACAGTTTCAAATCGTCGAGTACAACACCAAGTGATTAGAGAACGTATCGAGAAGCGACGAAGAAATCAACTCGCTGAAATCCGTGCTTCTACCGTGAAAATGTGGGAACAACATAATGA
>CAXHFO010000072.1:0-7792 GCA_964015895.1 uncultured Candidatus Poseidoniales archaeon | reverse complement strand
CACTCGAACCTTCGTCGGCAGCGTCAGATGTGTATAAGAGACAGATACAGGGCTTAGCAATATTGTTTGGTACCTTGTTATCATGGGTACATTCTACTGATGCAGGAATTGATTTAGGAAATACTAAACCACAGTTCCTGTTGTACTCAATCTCAGCAATATTATTGATCTTTTACATAATTACCGGGCCAAAGCAATCGGAATTACAAGAACGCCAACAGCTTACTGAGTCAGAATAGCCGCAATTGGTTTTTGCTGGCGCTGCTCTAACCTGTATTGGATTGTGACGTGAATCATAAACGCCAGTAACCCAATCGAGAATATTATGTCCCAAGACAATTTGAATATTAGTCTTGGTAAGTTAGGCGATAAGGAGAGATGTAGTGACAACATAGCTATACGAGCCGCCAAAAAGTAAGCAACATATTTCAGATTAAAGCCGGCTTGGTAAAACATGCTAAACCACAGTAGTGACATTACAGCAGCAGGTCCACCACCCATGAAGCCAACCCATCCATTGCTTGGTGAGAATCTGTCACCGATATACCCACCATTGAGATATAGATTTCCTGGGTCAACGTCTCTTGGATGAGTTAATCCATTGATTTGACCTAAGGCAGCCCACCAAGTAAACCAAACAACAAGCGGTAGAATAGTCAAAATCATTATTCTTGGGATTTCCTTTTCTAGATCTAGTGAGCGAGTGAATAAAAATTTCAATTCATTTTCAAAGAACGACTTGAATGCGATATACAGTGCTATAGTGATTGCTCCAACATAGCCACCCCAACTCATAGTTAACCAACAGAATACTACCAAAGTGATATATTCGATACCTTGTTGTTTGCGACTAATTTTTTGATAACAAGCATAACACAAAATTATCACCATGGATGAAAGTAATATCCAATCGATTAGATTACTCTCTAGAACCATCAATGAAGGTATTGAAGTAAAGATGCCAAGAACAGAATATTTCTTTATCCGAGTGTTGAGGGATTTAGCACTAAATAAGTATAACATGATTCCTAGGAAAATAAACCCAGTATTCATTAGCCATGGAATGAAATCTTGTTGAATTGACAAATTGATAATACCTCTAGGCATTGACCAATATAGGGGTGGAGCTCGATAGTGCGCGATAAGAGTGATTGGTATGATGACAAATGTAAAACTCCAACGTATCAAATTAGAAGATTTTGCCTTGTTTTGGGTCTTGGTAAAGATTGGTGTCAGTAACATTACTAGCATCAGTACATTCATTGCAGAGATTCTTGTCTCAGTGAAAATAACCATTGTTACAAACATAATTATCAAGGCAAAATTTAATTTCATTCGTCTTTGTTTTGAAATATTTTTGTTGATTAAGCTATATGCACACATTGCTAAAAAGGCAATTGGCAATAAATATCCCACAGCGTAGTAAACCAGTGCTAAAGTATCTCTATTATACGAAACGAAAGCAGAGAAAATAAACCCTCCACCAAATATGGAGGCTAGTTTAATGGCACTAGATTGGGACATATTCTCGCGTTTTGCCAGCATAAATATCCCAATAATTATCGCTAAAAATGCCAAAACAGAAATTGTTAAATCTAAAGTTCGCAAGCCGATTTCATCATAGGTTATTTTTTCCCATTGGATATTATCTCTGCTTAAGTCCTCAAAGTATGGATGGTCATTTTCTTGCATCCATTCATTTCTAGAAATGGTTGCATCCCAATTCCATTGATCTAATTCTTGTACTTCTTCCAAAGTTAGTTCATCGGATATTTCTAAGGCATCAAGCGGGAATTTACCGTGTACAGCATGAGGCAATGGCAGTGAAAACAGGAGTGATGGCAAAGTTGCAAGGTCTCGCTGATTAATCTGATTGGGTGAAATATAGTTCTGTTTGATATTTGGCCCCCACATCCAAGCACCAACTTCCCTAATCTCCATGTCTGGTGAACCATGTTGCCCACTAGCAGTAAGGCCGTGATCTGAAGTTACTACAACTGTCCAATCGTCAGGAACTTTGTCGAAGATGACATTGAAATTATTATCCAACCAAGTTAATTTTTCTCGGTAATCATCGGAATTTTCTACCCCATATCGGTGGCCAACGCTGTCTAAGCCAGATAGATGAGCAATAATTACGTTAGGTGGTTGTTCAAAGGTAACACCAGGTTTAGTATTGCTTTTTGGGACCTCGCCATCTAGCCAACTGTTTAGGGTCTCAAACGATTCTCTGTCGCCTCGATAGTAATCAGCATGGCCATAGCGATGTTTCATGAAATTTATTTTATCATTATCAGCATATAGGTCGCCCCATACATAATCACCAACAATCCCAACTCGGTAATCATAAATCCCATCATTATCACGATCAGATTCACTTGCTAATGTCCAGCCATCTGGAGTGCCAGGATGTTCTGGGTGAAAATTGCTTAATCCTTCATTGGGTCTTGAAGGTATTCCAGTAGCCATTTCTTTGACACATGATGCGGTCATTGTTAGTGGATTAGTGAGTACATCGAGATAGGTCCCATTGGGAAATACTTGTGAGTGCAGAGTCGGCATCAAATCTTTGTCCAACATTAGATCTCTAACTCCACCATCAAGTACAATGAACAGTAGTCCTTCAGAAAGAGTTTCATCTGGATTTGGGGGCAATTCCACCCCTTCCTCTGGTGCTGGTGCATCAGCAATTATGTATGCGCCAGTGTAAATAAATGAAGGCAGGGCTAAGATAACGACCATCAAAACTGCAGCAAGGATAAATTTACCTTTGCCGAGTATGGCCCAGTCGGCTTTATCCATATCCCGTCAAGTAAAGTTCAATACTTAAGTTTCATGTCGACAAAGCGAGACATACCTCATTTAGCGAGTAATACTTTGCGACCCATTATCTGGCATCATTCAGGTTTATTGCCGAAACTTCTAATCTTTCGTGAGTGGGGTGTACTTCTATTAATAGTACGGGGACATCAACAACATTGGCAATATCTTCGGCAATCGATAATGGTAATTCGATACGTTGCTGACCAGCATCATATCTAATCCATCCCTCAGATAATCTTAGTTCGTTTGATAATTCATTCAAATCATCATAGGCATCTTCGGTCTCAGTAGGTATGGCACCAAACATTATCGTATCATCATCACTCAACACTTCGTATGGTCTCAGGGTGGTTTTTGCTCGTCGACGGAATCTTGCTCGTAATTGACCAGCATCCTTGAAACTGGCACTGCAAAATTTGACGTGGAAACTCATGTCTTTGGCATACTCTTTCAATGTTAAAGCTAATTCCAACGAACCTTCCGCAGCTGCAGTCATGGCGCCACTGAGATTGAATCCTCTAACATCCATGTTATCTTGATTGCCAACGGTAATTTCCAATTCATTTAAGTTGAGAAATTGAATATTACTACCATTCATTGAGTCTAGTAGTGTCAGTAAGTCGGATTTTTTATCTGGTTCACAAGGTAACTCGATTCCGACATTAATTCCCGCGTCATGACAACCGTCAATTACTGGCAAATATTTTGCGATGGTTCCATCCAGTAGATGAAATCTGATTTCATCTAATCCTGCCTCGGCAAACCTTGAACAATTAATCGGGTTGAATGGTATTGATGTGTAAAGATGGATGTGATGTTCAGGGCCAAATGCTGCCTTCAGTTGTTTAACTGCTTCAAGCGAACGTTCCATGTCCAGCATTGGGTCGCCACCAGTAATTCCAGTCCCAGTAGCATTCATTGCTCGACCTTCTTCAATTACCTCTGACCACTCAGAACATCTCCTTTCGTTAGCAAACATATCAGGTGACTCCCGACGATTATCTGATAATGGACAATAGTCGCATCCCCAGTGGCATTTACCGGTGACAAATAAGACCATTTTACTACCACGCTGACATTGAATACAACCTTCTGCTTCACCTAGTTCAGCAGGTATTATTTCAGTCGCCATCGGCAGTTGTCCAAGCATAGTAATACACGCCGCTATTGATTTATGGTTTCAAACCCTCGTACGAATTTATCGTTTACAATCCATTATCCGACTGATGAGCCAACGATGAAATCTTCTATCTCCAGTTAGTTCTGGATGAAAAGTAAGCGCTAATTTTTCGCCTTGTAAAACACCGACTATCTCTTGGGATAAATGAGCTATAGGTTGACATTTCACTGATTCTTGGATAAACCGAGGAGCCCGAATAAAGACCCCAGGAAATTGTTTTGACTCGGACTTGATGTCATGATTACCCATTGGTAATGGTTTGTGATTGAACTTGTCTCTGCTTAGTTCAATCTCTACATTGGCTGATTGTTTTGGTGTTTCGAGAGTTACTTCAACACCTGCTTCAAACGAAAATTTCTGTCTGCCCCAGGCGTTTCTAGCGATATCTAAATCGATGAAACGTTCACGCCCTTGAGTTGGTTGGGCAAGTAATATAGCTCCTGCACAGGTACCTAATACGGGTCTGTTTGGATATTTTGTCATCCAATCAAATAAGCCTTCTAACAGTGATTCACTAAGGCTAGCAATTCGCATGGTTGTGGATTCTCCGCCAGGTAAGATCAAACCGTCAATTGATGAGTCAACTTGTTCTGCTTTTCGTAACTCTACTACTTCCACTTCCTGTTGCATTTCCATACTTGCCTGTTTAATTGCTTGATGATGCTCATGGCGGGCGCCTTGTATCATTGCAATACCGACGCGCATCATGACAATCCGTTGGGTTTATCCTCTATCAGTCCGACGCTTGTGTACACTAATTGAATAACTGTCAAGTCTAGCACTAGCCATGGCAAAGCACGATGGTGATTGCTTCCTTGTCCCCGGACCGGTGCGAATGAATCAGCGATGTCTTGAAGCAATGGCAACACCGGTTATCACTGCTAGAGGGGGGGAGTTTCGAGATGTTATGGCGGACTTGAATTCAGGTTTGCGTTATGCCTTTAATTTGACACCATCACAACCGGTAAAGAAAACCCATTCTTGGTCTTCAGAAGACGATTATAAAGTGATGGTAGTTTCTGGCAGCGGGACTGCAGCAATGGAGATGTTAATCGCTAATCGTTTCCGCTCCAATGATTTGGTATTAGTTCCGACCAACGGTAAGTTTGGTGAACGAGTCGCTGAGATGTGCAAACGATTTTGCAATGTTAAACATATCAAATACGAATGGGGTAGGGCCTTTGATTTGTATGAGTTGGAGCAACAACTTGAACGTGGTTGTTATGAAGCATTACTGATTTGCCACAATGAAACTAGTTCAGGAATTACCCAAGATGCACCAGCGATTGCTGAGATGTGTAATCGGTACAATACTTCGTTTATTTTAGATGGAATAACTTCGATAGGTGGCCTACCGGTTCACTTGGAAAAATGGAATGTAGAGGCTGCAGCCATGGGTGCGCAAAAATGCACCGCTGGTCCTTCTGGAATTGCAGCAATTGCGTTTACTACTAAATTTTATGAACGCTGCAAAGCGATTAGAGAACAGGGAGATAGTAATGCACTGTTTTATCTTGACATCATATCTGCCTTCAAAAAGGGTGATGATGACCAAACACCTTGGACCCCAGCAATCAATTTAGCCATGGGTTGGTCTGCAGCATTGAATGTCCTAAAAGATGAGGGATTGGAGAACCGTTGGAACCGATGTCAAAGTTTAGCATCGGGTGTGCAAAATCTGTTTAGCCATCTTAGTTTTGAACTGCCAGCAGACCCTTTTCAGAGAAGTTCTACCGTTACAGCTATTATGTATCCCGAGGGAGTTAATGATCAATGGCGAGTAGATTTGAAAGAGCGATATGAGACTCAAGTTATCGGGGCTCAAGATCATCTGAAAGGCAAGATGTTCCGTGTCGGATCAATGGGTGAAACGACTAGGGAGGAAATGATTGAGGGTTGCAAAAGGATGCTAGAATGTTTCAAAGACCATGGAGTTACTATCCCAGAGGTTGATGTTGATTCGTTTTTTTGAGGTGTTAATTTGACACGGTACATTGTTTTGGGGCGTTTTCAACCATTTCACAAGGGGCATGAATTTTTAGTTAATTCTGCGTTAAAACTATGTTGCCAAAGTGCTGATGAACTAGTCATTGCTATCGGCTCGGCTGCTAAAGGTTGGGAATCTGATAATCCATGGACCTTTGAAGAGAGAAAAGGCATGGTAGAATCATGGCTAAAGTCTAATGATAAACAGGCAGAAATTATTGGTATTGAAGATATTAATGACCCACCAAATTGGGTGTCGCATGCAACTAAGTTTCACGGTGTTGGTACATTGGTGACTTCAGATGAGACCACTAATAGATTATATGAGGAATCTGGTTTTGATACTCGCCTAATTGAATTATCAAATCGTGATAATTTGGAAGGTTGGCGGGTGCGTCAAACAGCGTTAATGTTGTCAACTGTTTATGATGACGATGCAGTGGCTAGCGTTCTTGGCGCCTCAATTCCAGAAATAGTAGTTAAATGGCTAATCGATAACGATGCAATATACCGTTTGTCGACAATGGGTTCTGGAGTCAATGTCGGCTAATCTGATGCTACAACTACTCTAGAGGCTATCAAGACTTTTTTCTTGTACATGTAGCCAGCCTCTAATACATCAACAACGATTCCACTGGGATATTCCTCTGAGGCAGGAATTGTGGTTATTGCTTCCATTTTGGCCGGGTCAAATTTTTGTCCTTTTGCTTCAATTGCAGTTACTCCATCACCAGATAACTCGTGCCACATTTTGTTACGCAGCAGACGAAGTCCTTGTGCCAATGGCGATTGGTCGCCATCTTCGATATTGGACATGGCTCGATCAACATCGGCTAGAACAGTGAGCATTTTCCTGGCTAATCCCATGCTGCCGTATTGAATTAATTCCGACTTTTCACCAATAAAGCGTTTACGTACATTCTGGATTTCAGCATCTTTGTAGGCGATTTCTTTTTCCGCAAGTTCTGCTCTTTCTAGAGCCGCTTCCAATGGGTCTTTTTCCTCTTCAATTACCCCAACTTCCATGGTGTCAGAACCCCCTTCAATTACCGGGAGTTCATCGTCCACAGAGTCAATAGGTGCCTCATCAGATTCTTCAGACATGGTGTTGGGTGCAAGCCCTTATTCTTCAATCCGTCGTCGTTTATTGATGCAGATAATTGCTTAGATTGTGCGCTCCATGGCCCCAATTAACCGCTTCTAGGTGTTCTCTGCCAACAATTCCAATTACTCCTTCAGTATTTTCCCAAGTGGTTATTGCATGGACTAATAATTTTGAATTACGGGTATGAGCCTCAAAGGTTGGAATTATTTTCGGGTCTTCTTTCTCATCTATTGTTTCACCAAGTTGTTTTCGTCGCTCCATCCAATCGATGCAGACCTTATCGGCAAATTCATCTTCTGGTAAATTGGCCAATTTTAGTTTCAAATCTGTCCATGTAGTACTAGAATACAAATCATTTCGGCTCTCAATTACCCTATCTAATGCCACATCTAGGTAGAGATAGGTCCTTGCTTCCCAGCATTCCCAGTGACCTAAACTCATGTAGTTCATCAATAATAAGAGCCCTTCTTCCCCATTATCTAAATTTTGAAGTACTTCACGTACAGAACCATTTTTGGCCCCAATCACTTCCATCCAGTCTAATATTTCTGCCTCGCAATCAATATCGAATAAACGTGCTAATCGAACAGATTTTTCCGGTCGATACACTCTCAAAGACCCAGATTCCATGCCTTGGTAGACATCATTCCACGGCATCTTCAATATTGATTCAAGACTTTGCTGTTCCACTAACAGTA
>CAXHFO010000071.1:0-7799 GCA_964015895.1 uncultured Candidatus Poseidoniales archaeon | reverse complement strand
GTCGGCAGCGTCAGATGTGTATAAGAGACAGGCTCAATATCATCGGCATCTGGCATCATTGCGCCGACGCCAACAACCGCAATTGGCTCAAATGGGGCCTGTTCTAAGCCCTCTGCAACCTTGCCATCAGCAGTTGTTATTGCCATATAATCACCTTAATTATTCATGATAGTTTCTGGAACCATTGTAATCGAATAGCCTGCGTCAACATAGATGCATTGCCCAGTGACGCCACTTGATAATGGGCTGGCCAACCATAGTGTCGCCCCTGCAACGTCCTCTTGGTTGACATTTCTCCGCAGAGGGGAGTTTTTCTCCACATGATCTAAGATGTTATCAAATCCGGGAATTCCTGAAGCAGCTATTGTCCTAATTGGGCCAGATGATATCGCATTTACCCTGTGACCTTCTGGCCCCAAGTGACAAGCCAGCTCACGAGTCCAACATTCTAATGCGGCTTTTGCCATCGACATTATTCCGTAGGAGGGGACATATCTGTTGGATGCTGCATAAGTAAGAGTGATGGTTGAAGAATTAGGGTTTAGATGAGGTAAGGCAAACTTCAAGCAGCGTTGTAGGGAGTTGGCGGAAATAGTCATTGCAGTGTTGATATCTTGATCTTCGACAAATAAAATCGGGCGGTCAAAACATGTTCTTGGCGCAAATCCGATTGCATGAATAAGAATATCTGCCTTTTTGCCTGGATTATCAGCAATAAAGGCATCAAAGAATTCTTTGGTTGTTGCGTCTTGTGCAACGTCTAAAGGATAAAAACCTGCTATTTGTGGTAATTTATCCTTTAATTGAAACACTCTGCTACGAAATCTCTTTTGATACCCAAGATAGAGGTTTACTCCGCTCTCAGCAAGCATCTTGCAAATCGCCCAAGCGATAGAATCTTCACTGGCCACACCAAAGACAAATGCGGTCTTTCCGCTAAGGTTCAACATATCGCGACCACCTATACTAGGAGGAGCAGACCACACTCGCTCTTTGACTGTTACCGTCAAAATATACTCTAATATAGCCAATTGTAAGTAGAAAAAAAAATCCGAAACGCTAGACAGCGTCAAAAATCATCGAGTAAATCGTCGAATTCATCTGACTCAATCACAACATCATCTAAATCATCAAATAAATCATCAAATTCATCTAGTTCCAAGTCATCATTTGCATCCAGTTCGATTGGTGTTGCCTCGTCAATTTTAGCCTTCTTTTTCTTGACTGAACGCCTGACTACGCCAAGTAACAATAGCAGAATTATTACTCCGCCAGCAATTGCTCCATAAAGGATCATATCATCTTGCCCTACTTCACTAATGCCGTCAGTCAGGGAAGCGGAGGACTCGCTAGATTCCACAGTGACTGGCATATTTGTTTCACTAAATTCTGCGCTTGGATCATTGGTACTACTTGCCCTAAATTGTAGGTCGACATTTAGATTACCGTCCGCATCACTTGGCGCAAGTATCTTGATTTCTCTGATAGTTGAGGTAGCCCCCATAGCGAGTTGCTCAGCAACGAATTCAGAACCAATAAACGAGAAACCTTGAGTCTTCAAATCGTTTAGGTTTACTATATCGACACGGACATTATCTGCATCATTGCCGTTATTGGTGAACTGCAATTCGATAACAAATTCACTACCTGCCTCAACGGTCTTTGTCGTGCTTCCTTGTATTTCTAATTCCACGGCCCCATAGGAGGCAATTTCTAGGGTGTCAGCATAGGAGGAGTTTTCTTGTGGAAATGGTTCATCCATCGGTATTGAATTCCATTCTGTGACTGTTGCAAAGATTTCAAAATCGTAACTATTACTGGATGCTTGTTTAGTGTCACCGGTAAAGGTCACTGTGAATTCTTCACTGCCACCAGCATCAATGCTATATTCACCGGTTGCTCCTTGCATATCTGCCTCAGAGCCGCCAGTCCATTCACTGGTAATCTCTACTTTTGTCGCGCCAACTGCAGCAGTATTTTCGATTGTACAAACTATATCAATCGGGTCATAACCAGATGGGCTAACATCTAATTCTGGTAAATCTTCACAGTCCAATTGAACTCCAAAGATTGGGTTTTGTGCATTAGAAATTGGAATTAACGGCATCAACAATACTACTATGACAAGTACAGCAAGACTACGACTTCGCATGTTCAACCATTCTAGGCTAAGCCGTTCCATTCATCAATGTGATGGATAAATGTATGAACAAATTGTCATTCTTTGCCGTATAATTTCTCCGGCAAATCTACATGACTACGCCACAAAAACTCTTCATCTATACCGGCCTCTAGTAATTGATTTGTCCGTTTTGGAACTGTTTTTGGACCAAGTACGGCGCCTGGTCTTCTTAGATCGTCCATATAATCAGTTTCTAATAAAAATCCGTGACTTGAACAAGGCGCCGTCTCTAACAATGTTTCGATTGCACCCTTGCCAATTAAAACACTTGGAGTAACTCCTTGAGTCACTTTTTCATCCACGTTTGGAGGCGAATAATGCCTAACTAATCGCTCTGTGGAAAGGCCTGATTTAGTGGCCATTTGAGCCATGTCTCGATAAGTAGACTCTAACTCGCCCTCTACGTGTAATTGCAAGGCAAAACCGTCTTGCGCAGCCATGTGCATAGTCTCTAACAATAATTCGTTTGACAATTGCCAGATCTCATCGGAAACAGCCCAATGTGGACGTCCGACTTCACCAATAGCATGAGCTTGACCTTCGTGGAAAAATTTCACTGCTTCATCTATACTGTCACGATAATTTTCCATGGCCTTTTCTTTACCTAACTGTGGGTCTTGTTCAACCCAATTAATGAATTGATGTGCAAATGCTGCTGGATGTGGCCCCAGCACGACTCTAACTCCCAAACTCAGTTCAGTTCTTACTTCTCTAGCCATGTTGATAGTATCTTGATAGGATTCCCGATGACCTTGTTTGGTCGTTGGTGGCGATTTAAAATCCGGGCAGTGGACCAAAACAATATTTGTTCCGCCTGCCTTTTTGAAGTCTCTAGCAGCCTCTAAAAAACGTCCTTTTCTATTGAGATGGAAATGGTTGTCAAGTATTGGGCCTTGCCAAGCATTATTTGCTGAAGTCATTCAATCACTCAAAGAAATAGGTTATGCTCTTCTAATTGACCTTTCCAATAAACTGCTGACATTGCAACCATATTTGGGTGCCTAGCATCACTTGCGACACATTTACCATTTGGCCAAACATATAATTTCAAATTATGACGGGAATCTTCGATAATTGCACAGCCTAATCTTTCATCATGGCTGGCTTGTCCTGCAGTGAATTCTTGATTCATCTTTTCAACATTTACCGATTTGTCAAAATTAAATGAAGCAATAACCGGACCAAGTTCAGTTTGTAATCCCGAATCATCCAAACCTAGACGCAATAACAGTTCTTTTGCTGCTGCTCTTGCTGCTTCTACTCTATGAGTACCGTGGACTACTATTCTTCCTTCTTCATCAATAATTATAGTTGCACGAGGCTTTTCTAAGGTTTTGATTACGATACCACCATTCTTTTGGCCAGCCAATTGAGCAACCACAGCATCGTGATTTACCGGACTTGTTGGAACAAATCTAACCAGTTGGTTTTCAACTCTAACATCTACCCCGCCTACAGCCATCACTCTTCCTCCATGCCACCCGTCAAGGTCTTGTTTGATGAATTCTCCTCTACCTCTGGCATAGTTTCCAATATTTCTGCAATATCTTGTCGCCACGGCAAAAATAACGGAACTAGCAATACAGTAGAGGCTCCATGGTGTTGGCGCAGTTCAGCAAGAGCACCTCTTAACCTAGCCGCATATCGTAAATTACGACTCTGAGCAATTTTCTCGCCAATCAACCATTGATTCAAATCCCACCATGTTGCTGATAATACTGCCGCAGAAGAGTGATTGTGGCTAACGCCTTTAGGTGGCTTCTCTGCTTCGAAAATGTTTTGTTTGACTCTTTTACGCCATTTTTTACCAACTGTCACTAGTCCAAACAGTTTCTTCCAACGCGAAACCTCCTTAGCCTCAGCAATCATATGTTGTTCCCAATCTTCATCATCCAATTCAGGTTCAATGAAAAATATTGGACGGTTGTGTCGCTCGGCTAATCGGTGTACTCGCCGCGGTTCTGGGTCTGGAAATCTGCCTGCTGTGATATCTTCTAATTGCATTACCTCTTCGAGAAACAACCCCATTGTGCCTCCAGAAATTAACCCATGAGCAAGGTTGACTCCGTTTGACTCTGCTTCGTCTTTTTCTTCTTGGCGCCATAGATCTACTACTTCTTCAGACTCCAATAACGCAAGTCCATGCCATTCTTTTGATGGCCTTAGCTTACGCGGATATACCAGCGTGGGTATAGTGCCGTGCAGCATAATGGTTCCACCGTCCGGGTCCTCCCAGAGAATATCTTCCCAGGAAATCCTAGAACTCATTATGGCCCACTCATTGACTTTCCAGCCACTCTTCTAATTGCTGAATACTCCAACCTTGATCGAAGTATCCTTGTATCTCTTCTTGAGTCCAGAAATTGAATTTCTCCATTGCCTCTGCCATTTCAGGTGAAACTTGAGCTGCTGGTGCTGAGTAACTTTGACTTGGAGGGATAGACGCATATGATTTGTCATCCTCATCATCGTATAAATCATCAAAGTCATCATCATTGTTTCGACGGGAGATAACCACAACTACAACAACTAGAATAGCGATAACTGCGATTAGAATTATGACAATTAAACCAGTTGAAAGCCCAGAATCGTCAGAACTTGAAGCTTTTACATTGAAAGTCTTTGCTTGGTCTTTGCCGTTAAACAAAACCTCGCCGGTCTCATTATCATACACAATGTAATACATTCCCGTTGTAGCATCAGTAAATTCTGCTAGTTCAATAGAAACCCACAATGCTTGGTTTTCGCCAACAACCTCGCTAACAATATATCCTTCAAATGCCGGAACACCGTTATTGATCACAGAACGTATTTCTAAATCAGCAACACCTGGTATACCAGAGTTTACTAATTCCACCTCAAGTTTGACTTTATCACCAACTTCTGGAGACTCTGGGATTGTCCTGATATTTCTAACATTGAAATCTGTTCCTTCGAATTCTAGTAAATATGTCGAACTATCTTGGCCATTTGTATCACTACCCTCGATACCTGATGCAGTACCATCATCATTGTATCTCCCTGCTCCAATTATAGGAGAACCTGCGCCGTCTTGAGTTTCTATCCACATTACGAGATTAACAGAGAGCCCTGGCCCGTTTAGATCTGATTCAGTAACATCAAACTGCCCAATACCAACAGGCCACAAATCAACACAACCTGCTGACGCTCTAACATAGCCTAAACTTCCTCCGGTAAGATTGAGTGAGTTTGTTAGTGGTTGTGTGCCATAATTATTTTGATAAACGCTCCAGACATTGCCATTGGTAGGGTCGCCCTCATAAAACAACCAATTTAGTGATGTGTCTGCTTCTGAGATTGAACCGCGCTCTTCGATTTGACTAGAGACATCGACACAATGGAAAGTTGATGTCGGCATAGTAGTGAATAACTGTTCATCTAGACCGCTTACGGTATTTTCGCCACGAGTAGCTGACCATGAGCCGAACACAAGTTTTGGCGCCTCATCATCAACTTTTATGACGAATTTAGCACAACCATTTATGTTTGAGCCAAAGCAGTAAGAGGAAGTTAAATCATCTGCGCCAACTGGTAGATTGATTAATCTAAATGTGTATTCAAACTCATTTTGATAGGATGGCATTTTAATTGGAATCTCAAAACTACCACCAGTAAACGTATGAGTGGTAATTTCTTCTTCTACCGCATCGTAATCTTTCTCAGCATCTCTAAATACTTCTTCTCGGGTAATTTCCATGGTTAATTCAACCTCAGGCCTAACGAAAACGTTCTCTAGTATTCCCGATGTGAACGAATATTGACCTTGGAAAAGAACAACATCTCCCCCAGTAACTGAACCTATGAAATCATCTTGACCGATTTCGTGATACAGATTCTCAGAAATAGGTACATCTTGATCGGTTAGAGTCGGTGAAATCATTTGCTTCCCATCTAAATTAGATCGGAAATCTAGCCTCATATCATTTTCATATACCCACGTTTGACGGAATGAACTTTCAGAAAATACTGGAGAGTTATCCAAATCCTTAATCTGGAAAGATGGGGTATACTCGCCAACTAATGGTAATCCCCAATCAAATGAAATAGGGATATTGATAATGAAATTTGGTTCAAACGGGTCAAGAAGTGTATTGCCGTCAAGTGTCCTGATAGTAGCTCTTGACTCGCCTTGTGAATTTTCTAAGATGGAAAACATGTTGCTGTTTGTCCAAGCTGTTTGATTACGAGGATAATACGTTATTTTAGAATCATAATTTGTTTCTTGAGGAGCCAAAGTGACCTCGACAACCTCTACATCTTTCCATCCGTTGCCGTCCTCTGCATCGATTATTATACTGTATTCATTACCAGCAAACATAGTTTGGTTCCAAACACCGACTCCTTCAGGAGGATTTGATGGAATATTTTCAACCATGCCATTGCCAAAGGAATCTTCAATCTTGAGAGAGTTAATAGTAGGGTATTCTAGGTCCATACTAACATATGTCACATAGTCATTATCAAATCCTGGGCTGCCCCCGTCTACTGAATTACCGGCTAAATCGTAACATTCTATCCACAAACTAACTTTGCCTTTGAGGCCAGAATTCGCGAAATCGTTGTAAGTTCCAGAGAAAGTAGCATTTTGTGAGTCAACACTCACAGTGGCACTAATTTGGACGTATTCTGAACTCTCTGGTAAGCCATTTGAATTTGAGTCGTGGTCATACTGAACCCAAACATGCATTACGCCTGTTTCGGGAGGTGTTGGTATATCGCTCACCGTAAACCGGAAGTCCTGCGATAGTTTTGGAGTGGCCCAAGAATCATCGAATACTTGCCGCCAGTTATCGTCTGAGTTTATGTCACCTTCACCAGAATTTCGTTTGTATAATTCTACCGACTTTAGATTTGGGTCTAATATGTCGATCGACAAGTTGAATTGTATTCCGCAATCAGCATCCGGAGAGTATTCCGTTGGCGGGCAAATGATATCGCCACCCCTCATAGCCAACCATTCTAAAACGGTAGGTTTCTAACCCAGTTACGAACAAACCTAAATTCACATTCCAATCAAAATATCCGTTTATTACGCCGCTTCTGTTGGCAATCTCAGTCCATGTTATGTTGGTGAATGCACCATCGATTTCCAAGCCTCTTTCTTCTACCACAAGATAGTATGAAGTTGGATTAGGAGATGCTTGGACATTTTCGAATGAAATATTGCCCTCTAATCTGATGTCTTGGTTTGAATATGCTTCAACCAAGTCTTGTACCTCGCCTGCACTATTGAACAAGGTGAAGTTATTCACCAGAACATCGTTTTCTACTGCATTGCTTGAGCCCGGATTTAACAACTTGCCAGACAACATACCAATGATGCCATTGTCGGCAATTGTTTCAGATAAAATAACTACACTGGACTGATCATCCCAATTAGAATTTACCGTGAATTTCCAATTAATCTGTTTGCCTCCATTAGTACCGCTTGGCGATGCTGAAGAGGAAGGGTGCAGTGAAACATAGTCACTGGTGTCGTCTAATTCGTAAAATCCTGTTGCTAGGTCGTAACCCAGATAAAAATCTCCTGATGCTGACTTAAACTTAATTCTACATTCAGCTAAGGATGCACCTGTACTTTGTGAAACTTCATGTG
>CAXHFO010000070.1:0-7820 GCA_964015895.1 uncultured Candidatus Poseidoniales archaeon | reverse complement strand
AAGAGACAGTAATAGTGCATGGTTGTTTAATGGCATGGATTCCCGTTCCGTGCTTAGAATTTCGGAAGACAGCCATGAGATCATGAAGTTACCACATAAATTACCCTTAACAGTAGAATCAAGCGGATTTGATGGAGATACAATATACCTCCATGGTACTGATAATTCAGGAAACTCTAAAGTTTTGACATTTGACACCTCTGCAGTAGGCTCTATAGAATCTGGAAGAGGTTTTTTGAATCTCTCATTCATCATAGTGTCGTTGATAATTTTTTCAGTTATGGCTGTCAATGTATACGATAGATTTCGTCAATAAATTATAAACAAACTGCTATTTCAAAAAAAATAGTTTGACAACCTTCATTTGCTGCGGTCAATGACGAGTAAACCCTGCGGTGTGAGGTGAGTCTATTGTCGAAGAGAACTATGATGGACCAATTCATGGAAATAAAAGAAAATCATCCAGATACTATTCTGTTTTTTAGGATGGGAGATTTTTATGAATTATTTCATAACGATGCAGAAATAGCCTCGCCGGTTCTTGGTTTAACTCTTACATCTCGGGATAAGAAATCTGCTAATCCAATACCAATGGCTGGCTTTCCATGGCATGCACTTGAGGATAATCTTAGAATTATGCTAAAATCTGGATTTAAGGTAACTGTAGCCGAACAAGAACAAGAATTAAGGGAAGGTGCTAAATTACTGGAAAGGGTAGTTACCAGAATATATACTCCTGGTAGCCTGTATGAAGAATCATTACTGTCTACCAATGAAAGAAGCGTCTTAGCTGCCATTGTAACCGAAAAGTCATCGCTTAGCATGGCTATTATCGATTCCTCTACCGGGGAATCATGGGCATCTACTTGGCAAGGTCAAGAGAAATTTTCTAATCTGGAAGATGAAATACTTAGGTGGAATCCTGCAGAGATTATTGTCTCCCCAAAAGATGCTTCAAATAATGAACTTATCAGCATATTTTCTAATCTTGAAGACTGTGTGATATCACAACATTCAGTAAGTAAGAAACGCAGAATATCTCGCTTGGAAGCAATATTACAGGTCTCAGATTTAGGACACCTAGATTTAGATAATTCACCGCTATCAATCGAAGCAGCAGGTTTTGCTGCAGACTATCTTGCGGTAGTTCACTTGAAGAATGAAATACCGATAAGAGATATTCAGATAATGGATGAAACAGGACATTTAGTAGTCGACCAAACTACACTTAGGAACTTAGAGATTACCTCGACTTTAGCCGGAGAGTATGATGGAAGTCTAATCTCGAGCATGAATTACTGTCGTACAGCAATGGGTCGGAGATTACTAAAAACATGGTTACTCAGACCACTGTATCAAATAGAGGCGATTGATTTACGCCATAATGCAGTTAAATCGTTGAAATCTTCATCCAAGAGACTGGACCAGATTAGAGCGGCGTTAAATGGACTTAGAGACTTAGAAAGATTAGCGACTCAATTAGCGTATAATAAAAGCAATGCAAGAGATTTGCAAGCAACTGCTCTAGCACTGGAAAGAATGCCAGCAATTGTTGGATTGTGCAGCCAAGTAGAAGATCAATTACTTCATCACCTAAGTGATGACTTAGCTGTATTAACTGAGATGGCAGAAGACATCATGAGAACAATTGTTGATGAGCCACCAATAGGACTGAGGGATGGTGGCATAATAAGAACTGGAGTCAATAAAAATCTTGACGAATTAAAATTAAAATCCGCTGAAGGGCACACTTGGTTTCGCGATTTAGAAGCCAAATTGAAGAACGATTTAGAAATACCATCGCTAAAGATTCGTAACAACCGGCAAATAGGATGGTTCATAGAAGTGACTAACTCAAATTTATCTAAGGTACCAGAAGTATGGATTAGGAAACAACAAATGACTAATGGATCAAGATATACCACTCAAGAGATAATTGAAAGAGATGATTTATTATTGACTGCTGATTCTAAAATAAAAAACTTAGAGTATCAATTATTTCAATCATTGAGAGAGCGTTGTAGAGATAATGCTAACACACTAGCAAAGATTGCTGGAAAGGTTGCTGCAATAGATGTTCTACAGTGTTTTGCTACTGTTGCCAGGAAGAGAAATTGGGTTAAACCTGAAATTGTCGAATCTGATAATTTTACTATAAAGCAGTCTAGACATCCTGTTTTAGAACAAACTTCAGGTTTTGTTCCTAATGATATAAAGATGGATAATAAGAATAAATTCTTATTGATTACCGGACCAAATATGGGCGGTAAATCTACGTATTTGCGGTCTGCAGCATTACTTGCAATACTTGGCCAGTCTGGAAGCTTTGTTCCTGCCCAAGGCGCTAGAATCGGTTTAGTTGATCGAATATTTACCAGAGTCGGGGCAAGTGATGACCTTAGGAGAGGCAGGTCAACATTTATGATGGAAATGATTGAAGTGGCTCATATCTTAAGAAAGGCTACCAATAAATCTCTTGTTTTACTCGATGAGATAGGAAGAGGAACTTCCACTTTTGATGGGTTATCAATAGCTTGGGCGGTAACTGAGGACATTTGTCGAAGAATAAAATGTCGGACTCTATTTGCCACTCATTACCATCAATTGATAGGTTTGGAAAACGACGTTGACATATTGAAGAATATTCACGTGCAAGTTTCTTATGTTGACGGGAAATTGAAATTCCTTCATACCGTAGCTGACGGGTCTTGCGACGACTCATATGGAATTCAAGTAGCGGCCCTTGCAGGTTTGCCAAGAGCAGTTGTTGAAAGGGCGACAGATCTATTACAGTTTTTGGAAAAACAAGCTTATGGAGCGAAAGCCGGAGATTCCACCTCACCAGGAGTTAGAGATATCGGACAGAGTAGTTTGATGAGTTATTTTGCTGCAGCATCAATGGTTAAGGAAGAAAATAACCAATTACCAAATCACCCATTAGAATCGAAATTAGTGGAATTTTTAGAGCATTTAGAAATTGATGAAATGTCACCTAAGGAAGCGATGAATGCCCTATACGAAGCCAAGAATATTTTAGGAGGGATGTAGTAATGGCAAATAGAATCCAACAATTAGATGATGAAACAATTGGCCATATTGCTGCAGGAGAGGTAGTGGAGAGACCTGCTCAGGTAGTCAAAGAATTGATTGAGAATAGTTTGGATGCTAACGCTAGTCAAATCACTGTTACCATTGAAAATGGTGGTTTTGATTTAATTATGATAAATGATAATGGACATGGTATCAACAAAGATGACATACCTCTCTCTGTTGACCGACATGCAACCTCAAAACTTAGTAATTTTTCTGACTTAAATGAAATTTACACTTTAGGTTTCCGTGGAGAAGCATTAGCAAGTATTGGAATGGTCTCAATATTAAGCGTAGCAAGCCGTATAGAAGGCGAAAATGGCAATAGTATTACTGTAGCATTTGGTAAAAAGAACAGCATTGAACAATGCGGAATGCCATATGGTACAACAATATCAGTAAGGGATTTATTCAAAAATACGCCTGCGAGATTAGCATTTCAACGGCGACCTGCCACTGAGAGTGCTAAGATAGTAGATGTAATTGTCTCGCACGCTATTTCTAATAATGGAGTTGGTTTCAAGCTGATTTCTGATGAAAAAACCATACTCAATGTTCCACAGTCTGAAAATTTAGCAGATCGACTTTATGATATCCTTGGCGGACAGGCTTCTGAATTGATTGAACTAGAAGCACCTAAGCAGGATTCCGAAGCACCTGGTAAGGAAAAATGGTCTGGATGGATTAGTACGCCAGACATTACAAGAGGTAAAGGCGATGAAGTTTACATTTTGATTAATGATCGCCCAGTAGCCTCAGGACCATTCCACCAATCAATTCGACGCGGATATAAGACAAGGTTGATGCAAGGCAGGCATCCAATCGCTGTGCTTTCTTTAGAAATACCTGCAGGAGAGGTTGACGTCAACGTACATCCAACAAAACGTGAAGTCAGATTAAAACACTCATGGAGAGTTCTTGAACGGCTTGAAAGAGCTATTGCAAACACTCTAGAACAAGTGGCCACTGAACCTGAAAATGATGGTTCAATCATCGGATTAGCGTCACTTAATCGTGATGTTAACCCTATTCAAGAATCTCTAATAACGAAACAAAATGATGCAGAGTTGGCTAATCCTAATCATAATATTAAGCCAAGTAAAACTGAATTTGAAAAATCAATACCAGCTTGGGCTATTGCAGCTGGAGTCCAGTTAAATCTAGGTGGCAGCCAAGTTGATAAAACAAAACCTGTTGATAAACCAAGGCCTATGTCAACATCAGAAATACCGCAAGAAACACTTCCAGGATTAGATAGTAATCCAATCTCACCTGCCTTATCTAGTGCAGAAAGAGAATTGCATCGCCATGCTAAAAATGCAAAATCTGTTTCTCCAAATGATGAATTGTCACTAGAATCAGAAATCAACATAATGGGTAAAATGGAACCCTTAGCACAATTTGCTGATTCTTATATAATTGTTCAAGCAGAAGAAGAATTGCTACTTATAGATCAACATGCATTACACGAAAGGGTAAGATATGAACGTTTGAAAAATGTCAAAAATAATTGGGATGCTCAAAAACTCATATCCCCATTGGACATAGAGGCTACAAAAGTACAAATTGCTGTAGCAAATTCCTCTATAGAAAAGTTACTAGAGTTAGGTTTTGAAGTAACTACTAGCGAGGATAAAATTTCCATACTATCCCATCCTATGCTTTTAGATGGAAAGGATATCGAACCATTATTCAAAGATTTATTACAAGATTTAGCAGATGAAGGGTCTCCGCTTTCAACTCTTGAGAAAATCCAAGACCACGTTGCTTTCATGAAATCTTGTCGCGGTGCAGTAAAGGCTAATGAAAAACTGAGTTTGTCTGAAATGCGAAGATTGATCGATGATATGAGAAGGATTCCAAATCCTTGGGCTTGTGTTCATGGCAGGCCGACTGCCTTACGGATTAACATTGATTCATTGGACCATCATTTTGGTCGCCATGGCTAAATTATTCGACTATACCTAGCCTATCTAGAAACATCGGATCGGCGATTTTATGCAGTCCATTACCGGTTACTTCACCACCAAATTTTGTCATTAACGCAACTGCAGTCATGAATATTCTGTGATCATTATGAGATGATACTGGCGAGGTCGGTTTTATTGGCAATTGGCCACCTGGGATTGTCATAACTTCCCCATCATAGGAAGCGTTGAGACCGAAATCTTCCATCAAAGATATGGTTTTAGAAATTCTATTACTTTCTTTGTATTTCGTATGACCAATACCAGATAAAGAGCCACCAGAAGAGATTGCGAGAATTATGGAAAGAGGAGTAATCAAATCATTGCAATCTGTTAAGTCATAATTTGCAATGCTGCCATTAGAAATCGAATTTATCACATTAGCTTGCCAAACTATACCAAGATTATCTGAGTTATGTTTCAATATTTCATTGCCTAAACAGTCTTGATCATCAGGCCAATGTAATAAGTTAATTTTGTTTTGATGAAGTTTTGATAACAAAATTGCAAAACTTACCATCGATGAATCGCCTGGAACCAAAACCTCTTTTGGGGCTTTGACTTGCCAGTTAGCTAAATGGTATTGCCCTTCAATTCGCTTAATGTTGGCTCCAAATTCATTGCATAATCGCAAAGTTAAGTTATGATGTCTGTTAGATACTATTGATTTACTTGGAGACAGTACCACTTTTTTACTCAGTAAAGAACTTGCTAATAACCAGGCAGTCAAAGGTTGACTAGACTTGGTTAGATCTAGGTTAATTTTGGGTATTATGGCTTCATCTGCAAACCACGGGCCGGTAATTTTCACTGGGAGGTGATTACTAGTTGTCTCTATTATCGAGACTCCTACAGATTTTAGTGAGTCTTTGAGCGCCGAATTTTCCCTCATGGAGAGTGATTGGTCTCCTTCAAGAATGACGGTTTGATTCATTGTTGCTATCATTGCCATCAAAATCCTCATTGCTGTACCTGAATTGCCACAATTGACAGTTGGTTTAATTAGACTAAAACCCTTATTTCCCACGCCAGATACAATCCAGTCATCTTCTTCATTTTGTATGATCTCTACGCCCAGTGAGCCAAGACATTCAATCATAGAGATAGTATCTAAGCCAATTGCTTGATTGGCTTTAATAATTGTTGACCCGCTGCTCAAGGATGCCAGTGCCAATAGTCTAATCATGTGACTTTTAGAAGGAGGTAGGGCAAATTCTATAGATTCTAGATTCATCTTAGGGATTTCAATTATATCTCTGAAATCAGTAGATTTGAAGTCCCTAGACACTTTTTCCACGACCATCCGAGGAACTCATCAATCATCAATGCTTGTAAGATAATTGAATAACCTCAAACTACTAGTTTGCAATATGACCGGCGATGGTTTAGGAAGACCTCTCCAAGATCTTCGCATCTCGGTGACTGACCGTTGTAACTTTAGGTGTGATTATTGCATGCCTATAGAAAAATACGGCCATAATCATGATTTTTTACCTAAATCTGAAATCTTATCATTTGAAGAGATAACAATAATTGTTGAATCTATGCTGAAACTAGGTCTAAAAAAAGTTAGAATTACCGGTGGAGAACCTTTGCTAAGAAAGGATATATGTGTGCTTATTTCAATGATTAGAAACTTGGATCAAGACCTTGATATAGCAATGACCACCAATGGGACTTTGCTTGGTAAATATGCCAATAAATTATTTGATGCTGGGCTCAATCGAGTCACTGTAAGCCTAGATGCTATTGAATCTGAGTTATTCAAAGAACTTTCTAGCTCCAAGATAACACCACAACATATACTCACTGGAATTGAATCTGCCATCAATGCTGGTTTGCCAGTTAAAGTAAATACAGTGATTATAAGAAATTATAATGAAGACCAAATAATTCCACTAGTAACAAACTTTCAATCAATGAATATTCCAATCAGGTTCATTGAATACATGGACGTTGGAGGTACCAAGAATTGGAATTATGAGCAAGTAGTTACGGGTCAAGAAATTAGAGATATCATCATAGAACATTTTGGTAATTTGAGCGCCAACCAACGAGATTATTATGGTGAGGTATCTAATTATTGGCAGTTAAACGATGGCTATATTATTGGATTTATAGAATCTGTATCCAAGCCTTTTTGTTCATCTTGCACAAGAGCACGGATTTCAGCAAATGGGAATATGTACACTTGTCTATTTGCCCATAAAGGTAATGACTTGAAATCTTTGTTTAACCTAAATGCGGACAAAGAAGACATTGGATTAGCCGTGAAGGCAATTTGGCAAAAACGGACAGACCGGTATTCAGAGATAAGAGGTAAGTTAAGTCACAATCCAATGCCTGTAGAAATGCATTTCATTGGTGGTTAATCCTCAATGATGGTAAGTCCGATATCAAATAGTAAAGTATTGGAGCTTTGGTCGATGAGTTTGAAACTCCACGTGCCATCCTTTGAGCCAATCGTTTCTGAGTCAATTACAAAATAATCTCCCTGAGTAACTGAATAACCAGCATCTCTATCGTGGAATGAAATATTAGCACCGATAACACCGTAAACATCAGAATCATCCACAAAACCATTGTATTCATCTCCATTAAGATCATCAGGAGAATAGATTTGGTATTCTAATCTTGCTGGATCTAATGCTTGGTCTAAACTTGTGATTCGAACCACATGAAAGCCATTATCCAAGCCCTTTACACTGACAGTCATTTCAGGCTCTGACTTTTCAACCGATGTTAATGCACTTTGCATCATAA
>CAXHFO010000069.1:0-7888 GCA_964015895.1 uncultured Candidatus Poseidoniales archaeon | reverse complement strand
CGGGTCTTGACGCTAAAGTGTATGATATGGATGGATTTGGAGCAGCAAATTTCGCTAGCCAGAAAAGAATTCTAATCATAACTTCTACTTGGGGAGAAGGCGAAATGCCTGATAACGCCGAAGATTTATGGACTGCTGTCTGTGAAACCAACCCTCAATTGAACGGAGTTAACTTCTCAGTCTGTGCAATTGGTGATACTTCATATGACGAATATTGCCAAGCCGGCATAGACTGGGACAACAAACTTCTGGAACTTGGAGCTAACAGGACCACTGAAATCCAATTATGTGATGTTGATTTTGAACCAGAATGGCAACAATGGGTCGATAAGGCAGTTCCTGCAATGGCGGCACTTCAAATTCCTCTTGATACAAAGGAAGAAGTTGTTGAAGCACCAGTTGTTGAAGTTGTGGCGGAAGTGATGACGAGTAAGGCTGAAACAAAGTCTGAATGGAGTGCAAAAAACCCATATTATACCAACATTATCGAGAATTATGTCTTGAATGGTGAAGGCTCGAAAAAAGAGACTAGGCACATAGTGTTTGAATTAGGTGATTCGGGACTTGATTACAAAGTTGGAGATGCTCTTGGCGTTGTTCCTGAAAATCCGCCTCATCTAATTGAAGAGTTGTTACAGGTTCAAGGCTGGGATAGAGATCAGACAGTTACTACTCACAACGGAGAACGTACTCTGTACGAAGCACTCAAAAAGGATTTTGAGGTGCATTTAGCAAGTAAGAAATTCGTCCAATCTTTGGCCGAAAAAGTAGTATCTACTGGCATGAAAATAACGGTAAAGATGGTTTCTCGCTCAAGGTCTAGCCAGCAATGGTCGGCAAGTGAACAAGAATTATTGCCTCCAGAATTAGCCCCTAGTGCACCTTCAGATAGCCCCGCAGAAAAAGTTGAGCATCTAATCTCTGACCAAAAGGCAATGGAAGACTATCTGTGGACAAGAGATTATGTCGACATCATGAGGGAGTTTTCGGCAAAATACACTCCAGAAGAATTTTTTGAGTTAGCTAGTAGGGTCAAGCCGAGATTGTATTCAATTGCCTCATCACACGATGCACACCCGGGTTTGGTGGAATTGACAGTAGGAATTGTAAGATTTAGTTATCATGGCAGGGATCGAGGCGGGCTATGCACTCAATTTATGGCCGATGAAATTGGCACAGGCCAACAAAGAGTGGGAGTTTTCATGTCGCCAACAAAATCATTCGTTTTACCTGAAGACAAAAGTACCGATATCATAATGGTTGGACCAGGTACTGGAATCGCACCATTTAGAGCTTTTATGGAACAAAGGGTTTTCGATGGTGGTAATGGTCGTAATTGGTTAATTTTTGGCGACCAATCAGCAAAAACAGAATTCTACTACAAAGACACCATTGAATCATGGTTAGATGGAGGTCACTTGTATCGATTTACTACAGCATGGTCTAGGGATCAAGCAGAAAAAATTTACGTACAGCATAGGCTAAAGGAACACGGTGCTGAAATTTGGCAATGGTTTGAAGGCGGTGCTTATTTCTATATTTGCGGCGACAAAACATACATGGCAAAGGACGTTCACAAAGCCCTAATCAACATTGCAATCGATCACGGCGGCATGACAGAAGCCGATGCAACACATTTCATCGAAAAGACGATGATGAAGGAACAAAAGCGCTATCTGCGAGATGTTTACTGAACTATTATTGTGGTAATAGTACTCGTTTTACTGGTATTCCATGCTCATTGGCCATATCTATCATCCTTTTTGTCCAAACTGAATCCCTCCCAGGAAATGCCAGCATGTGAGTTGCATGCTCTAGCATTTCTTTGGCCAAAGTGGCAACTGCCTCTGGTCTGCCACTATCTTGTTCAGAGTTAGGCCGAGGGCTTTGCCAAGCCTCAGTATATACCGCTAGAGGGATATTTTGGTTATCCGCCCAACGTTCAGCAAGGTAATCAACCCCGCTAGCTCCCCCGATGATAATCATATCAGGGTAAGCATACTGTCCAACCCATTCATCAAGTTCGTCTTCAAGCCACGAATAATCATAAAATTTTGAATTTCCGCAAACTACCAAATTGATTACTTGCCCGTCTCTATTCAAATCCTTACCGCCAAATTCGGCGACAATTTGGGCACCGGTTTTATCATTGTTCGACATAATGCTCCATCCGAGTGATAGGTTATCAAGATATTCTATAAAAACCGACTTTTCCGGATTTTTATTCCCTTTTTTTACCGTTTTTGGGCGATTACCCCCGAAATCCGGCTCATCAAGACAGTTGGTTTGAAATTGTAATCAACCGTTTCACTCATAGATTGTCTTGCTTTACCTCGGGTTATGGGATTCAAACGGGTCTTGATAGCGAACCGAGGAGAAATTGCTCTCAGAATTTTGCGAACACTGCGCGACATGGGTATTGAGGCTGCCATTATCCACGGCAAAGAGGACCGCTTATCACTACCTGTAATGATGTCTGATGTTGCTTATCCAAATTATCGCGCAAATCCGCTAGATTCTTACTTAGATATTGAGTCAGTAATTGCTGCAGCTAAAGAATTAGGATGCGATGCAGTACATCCAGGTTATGGTTTTCTGGCCGAAAATTCACATTTTGTCAAACGATTGACTGAGGAAGGCATTACTTTTATTGGCCCATCCAGTGAAGTTATTTCCCTGCTCGGTGATAAAATCGAAGCAAGAGCCGCAATGGAAGCAGCAGGTCTACCAGTTGCTAAGGGCTCTTCGGAACCTATTTCTGATGCAAAAGTAGCAGACAATTTAGCAAAAGAAATAGGTTACCCTGTAATCATTAAGGCTGCGGCCGGAGGCGGTGGAATTGGTATGCAAATTGTTGAAGAGGAATCACAATTTGCCAGTGCGCTGAAATTGTGTATGTCTCGAGCAAAATCAGCCTTTGGTGATGAGCGAGTGTTTGTTGAAAAATATATTCAAGGTGCTCAACACGTAGAATTTCAAGTGCTTGGCGATGGTAAGAATGCAATACATTTTGGTGAACGGTTTTGTTCAATCCAAAGGCGCCATCAAAAATTGGTTGAAGAAGGGCCATGGTTATCAGATGAAAAGCGGGCAGAAATCGGAGATTTAGTTTGTCGAGGCGCAGAGTCAGTGGGCTACAAAGGTCTAGCAACATTCGAATTTTTACGTGATGCAAATGGTGACTTTTACTTCTTAGAAGTCAATCCTAGAGTTCAGGTAGAACACACGGTTACTGAACTGATAACTGGATACAATTTGGTTGAACTCGGTATCCGAGTTGCGCAAGGTGAAGCTCTACCAATTAAACAAGCTGATATTACATGGCGAGGGCATGCTATCCAATGTCGATTGAATGCTGAGGATCCCAAAGAGTTCGTGCCTAGCCCAGGTAGATTGTGGGATTGCCATTTCCCCTCTGGGTTTGGTGTTAGATGCGATACTCATGCCCATCCGGGCTATGAGATGCCAGGATGTTTTGATTCATTGCTAGCAAAGTTACTAACTTGGGGCAGAGACAGAGAAGACGCAATTAGAAGGATGCGCACCGCACTAGACGAAACCCAGATTACTGGGGTGCAACACTTGATACCACTGCATCGAAGAATTATGGATGAGGAAGATTTCATCAATGGTGATATTACAATACAATATATTGAGAACCATCAGGAGTTACTCGGTTAGGGTGATAATATGGATGTATTGATGGTTGGCAGTATTGCCTACGATAGCGTAAGTTCGCCGGCGGGTAAAGTCGAAGATGCCCTAGGTGGCTCAGCAGTATATGCGGGGATTGCTAGTCGGTTCCATGCAAATTACCTTAATCTGTCAGAAATTGGTTTAGTCGGTGTAGTTGGCAAAGATTTTTTACAATCAGATATCGCTATGCTTGAAAGTCAAGGACTAGACTTGTCAGGACTTGAAATTGCTGAGGGCAAAACCTTTCGCTGGGAAGGGTCATATCATGGCGATATGGGTATTGCTGAAACCCATGACACACATTTGAATGTGTTTGGTGACTTCAATCCAAAAGTTCCAGATTCATCAACAGAGCCAACAGTTCTATTTTGTGCGAACCTTGTTCCAGCCTTGCAAGCGCAAGTATTGGAACAAGCCCAAGGAACTCGCCTTTCCATGCTTGATTCCATGAATTTGTGGATTGAGATAGCAAGAGATGATTTGCTTTCTGTGATGAAAAGTGTAGATTTGATAATAATCAATGATGGTGAAGTAAAGATGTTAGCAGGTGACGATAACTTAGTTAGAGCTGCTAAGAAATTGATTTCTATGGTTGGTTGTAATAGTTTAGTGATAAAGAAAGGCGAACACGGAGTAATCGCATTTCACCAAGGTGCTATGATTGCTTTACCTGCTTATCCAACAGAGCTGGTGGTAGATCCAACAGGTTGTGGTGACTCTTTTGCCGGCACTATTGCTGCATATCTGGCATCAGGTTCTGGGGATGTAAGTAAAGAGGAGTTAAGAGAGGCGTTAGTTAGAGCCACAGTAACTGCTAGTTTCACCTTGGAATCCTTTGGCACCACAGGCTTGCTATCATTAAACAACAATGCATTTTCTGAAAGGCTAGCGCACTTTAGAGAAATTGTTGGCTAATTACAAATCGATCCTTGGAAGGCCGCCTTTGCCAGCAGTAGAACTGTGGTGTTCTTCAGAATCAATCAATTCACCCCAAGAAAATTGGCCATCATGTTCGGCTAATTCTTGTTGATTTTGTTCTATAATGGCTTTTCTTCTTCGAGTAGTTTCTTCGAGTTCTCTTACTTTTTCATCAGGTAGTAAACCTTCCTTAGCCAAGTTGCTGAATGATTCTAATTCTTGCTCCATTGCTTCATCAGAGCGTTCTCTTAGCGTGGAATTAGCTTGAACCCCTTGCTCTATGCTGCTAAGAATTCGGTTGGATACTGAACTAACAGCCTCTCTGATTTGAGATGGAACTAATCTATTTCTCAAAGACTCTCGCACGCCAGTTTGACCTTTCTTCTTGATAAGCCTAGAATTTTTTAGTGGGGCCTTTCTTCTCAGTAAGGTTGTTTTTGAATCAATAGCAGTGTTGTCCTGTGACGTGAGTGGCTTAGTTGATTGTGCAGACCTTCTAGCAGTCGCTACTAGTGACTCTACCAAATCACCGTTTTCATCAATGTTGCCCAGTAATTGATCAGGGGATGAAAAAGCCGCGAAATTGTCATCAACCACTTCATGACTTTGCTCATTGGGGTTATGATATCCATCACGGTTCCAAAAACTTGGTAATAGTTCTGGCATAGGTGCAGGACCTGCTTCCAAGTGGTTAGTCTCGCTTTGGGCTAGGAGGCCACGGTTTATTGTTGCATTATTCTGTTGAGTCGGCACAGTTGTCAGATCTACATCCAAAGCATTGAACATCGGCATAGATTCTCTACTTTGGCGCTCCCTCCTATCAGTGACATTATTGATACCTCTTTGGATTAGTGCATCACCTGCATGAGAATTTTGCACCGGTGGCCTACTGGTCTGGCTTAACCAAGAAGGTACTGGTTCTGGAGTAGATTGAGGTGGCATATCAAAGTCAAATAATTCAGCATCAAGAGAAAAACCTGGTTCAGGCTGTGGCGTTACAGATTCAGCAAGTTCGGTTGACAGAAAACTAGCAATCGATTCTGGTCTGCTGACTTCTACAACGCTAACTGGTACCTCATGTTGCTCAGGTGAGGAACTTCGGGGATAACTAGTGTCACCTTCCAGTAATTCCAATCCTTCAACAGCATCACCGAGTGAAAAGCCACGTTGCAGTTTCATTAGAATTGTGTTTACTTTGAGTAACGAAAAATCATTGCCGGTAATCACGTGACAATCTCCAACTTCTGTGTCGATGGTCAGTGTTGGTTTTCGAGTTACTGCCCATCCCATCGTCAAGCCAATTCCCAAGAGCATACTTGCTGCTTGTACCATCGGGCTAGAGAATATACGGATACTAGACCAAATTAAGGCCAGTCCTGCGGCGGCGATATAGCCAGGAACTAATCTTGTATGGTGATGGTGTACTCGATTAATTGAATGTAGTTTTATGTCTAATGCATGTCCAGTTTTAGTTTCTAAACTTAGCATTCTTTCATCAATGGTTGCAACTATTTTTCCTGCGGCTCCATCAAGGTATAATGAGTCGATTTTAACATCATTTGACTCCGTTGATAAATATGCTACGCGGCTAGAAGAGTGCATCCCAGTAATCCAAGCATATTGTCTAGGTTATCAAACCACCGCAAATTTACTCCAACACACCCCGTTATTTGGAGTGGTTAATTTAAGCCGAATTATTGATTTTGCTGAAGTTGGGCCGAACCGATAATTCTTGGCTTTGAATCCAGTTGAGAAATAATTGCTTGTTCGGGGTTGTCTCTTCTGACATAAAGTGGAGATTCCCATTCAACAATCAAATTATCTTTCTCAACTGATTTAATTCGTCCAACAATAAATTGTAAATCTAGGCTAACGTGTATTACATCACCTTGAGCTAATTGGCGCTTTTGAAATGGCGATGTTGATAATTTTAGCATAGATGATTTATGTTCGATTACCGACAATGGAATGTCAGTACTGGTTTTTTTATCTAGCAGGGCTGGCTTTACTATGATTGATCCATTACTGAGCGATTCTTCTTTAGCATTTCTAAGCGCGATTCCAACTCTGTCTCCTGAACGAGCCTCTGGCACATCATCATCCATTACTTGAAGTGATTTTGTGCTACCATTGCCTTTTGCTGGCAGGATATGTAATTCATCGTGGACTTTCAATGTCCCGCATTGCACATATCCAATTGCCACTAGTCCAATGCCTTTGACATTGAAATATTGGTCAATACTAACAACTAACGGCGACTGTGCTGATTGGATTAACTCATCATTAATTTCGTCCATCAATGCGTAGAGTTGGTTACGAATTTCTAACCCATCAGGCTGCATAAATTGCCATCCATTTAATCCGGCTTGCATGAACATTTTCTCAACCATTTCTTGGTCAACCCATCCACCATCTAATGGTCTAATCACAGCAATTCCTCGCTTGATACTAGAGCTTGCAAACGCAACTATTACCTCGCCGAGAGTTGCATTGATTTCATTTATTTCTATCAAGCCTACTCTGCCGGCAGAAATTGCATTCAATAATGGGCGTAATCGTTCAGGAAATCTAGCAGGTCTAATTATTGAGATGATTTTTGCTTCACCATCGGTTAATTCTTTGTGAACGTAAGTATGAACGTCCCTTTGGTCTGTTGCTTTAGCAACATCCTTGGCTAACTCATCACTACCAAACATTGCAACATTCAACACTGTCATATTTGTCCCACCTGGCACCTTCAAATGAATTTACGATCTACCAACAACTACTTTTGACCAACCATATTGCTTCTTATCTGCTTTGCATTGTCCCATTCAATTTGTTCGTCATCATTTTCGACAACAAATTGCGGAATCGGTATGGGGCGCATCATTGAATCAATTGCGACAAAGAAGAAGTATCCCTCGCAGATCTTTTTCTTTTCCCAAGTTGCTTTACTTACCGCAAAAGCGGTTACCTTTGAACATGCAGTATGAGTGCTAGTAAACACAACTTGGCCAGTCACTTCAAGTAGATCCCCTTGTCTTGCAGGGGCAATAAATTTCAGCGTATCTATCGAAATGGTAACGAATTCACGAAGGGCGAATTTAGAACATGAAATTCCACCCGCTTTATCCATTATCGACAATAGTTTGCCACCAAATAAAGTATCATGGTCATTAGTGTCTCCTGGAAATACGTGCTCAATTAGCGTAACAGGCTCTTTGGAATAAGGTTCCATGACAAGGGCAATAGCATCTAGTTCAAGAAGTCACGGGATAAAATAGAATCATCA